>CAKMKL010000245.1 GCA_927443375.1 uncultured Paenibacillus sp.
GCACATCATACACATTATAGAAATAAACGACCGGAATCAGCAGGGGGGGGGGTGGCTGGGAGCACGTGAAATTGCCAAAGGGCTGATTATCCGCAAAAGCAATGAACGGCGCCCCCGGCGTGTCGGCAGATATACCGCAGCAGTGCTGCTCACAGTGGTGGGGGTTCTCCTGCTGCTGGATTGGCGGAATGATACGGATAACATGATGCTGCTGTTAAAATGGTGGCCGTTGATCCCTGTATTATGGGGTGTGGAGTATCTGCTCATTTCCTTTTTAGCACGACGCAGAGGTTCTGTACCCAAAGGTCCAAGGGCCAGAATGGATCTGCGAGGATTGCTGTCGGCAGTTATACTGGGTGCCAGCGTATTTATCGTAGCGGAACAAGAGCATTACCTGCATTTATGGAACCGGGTCAGCCTGAATCTTACTGTAGCGGCAGTGGATTACGGCGAAGCCAAAGGCAGCCGGTTTGAAAAAGCTCCGCTGATTGTACCCGTCGAGCTGAGCACCTCCAAAATTGCTTTTGATGGCATCAATGGTGATATCCTCATTCATCGCGCCCCTGTAGAAGATATTGAGATTACAACTACTGTATGGGTGGACCAGCTGGAAGGGGCGCAGGCTGAAGCGATATCGGAGCAATCCTTCGTAGAAGTAACCGAGGGGCCAACCATAAAGATCACCCCGCAATATAAAACCTATGGTGACTCCGGCAAACGGCAGCCGCGGATGGATCTTGAGATTTCGCTTCCGGAGGACCGCCGCTTTAATCTGGATGTCCGGACGATGAATGGCGGTATCACGCTGCAGAACGTGGAAGCAATCGAGAATATTGCCTTGGAGACGGGGAACGGAGAGCTTATTCTGCACCGTATATTCGGGAATGTGAAGGGGAAAACACTGAATGGTGCGGTTCGTGCCCGGACAGTACAGGGAAGTGTGGATTTGACCACCAGCGGGGGGAGTATGAATGCCTGGGATGTTACGGGTGCTCTGAAGCTGTCTACGGCTGTAGGCAATATTTCGGTAACAGGCAGCGGAGATGAAGTGAATCTAGCCAGTAAGAATGGCAATCTTGAGATTGACGGTGCAAGAGCGAAGCTGCACGCCGAATCGCTGAACGGCAAAGTTACTATCCGTTCCGAGTTTTTTGGCGGGGACTGGGATGTGTACAGCGCGGTAGGAGACATTGATCTGTATCTGCCCCAGGCAGGGAATTATAAAGTAGACGGATCAAGCGGATACGGGGATATTAATTCGGACTTTCCTGAGCTTACCATCGACAAAAAAACAATTTCCGGCGAAGTAGGAACCGGCGAATTTAAGTTGCGTGTTGAAGGGAACAGCAACCTAAATGTGAGGAAATATTGAAAAAAGTAATTTTTATTATATAATAATCAATATAATGTACTTGGCACGTTGACAACAATCAAATCCGGGTTCTACAATTGCAGTATAACTATTTTATTATGGTATTTAATTTAGAGGTGGTGGAATTGATGGGTAGTGGCGTGCAACATGCATTGGAACAATTGAAGACTACCGGTGTCCGTATTACACCCCAGCGTCATGCGATTCTTACGTATCTGATGGAAGCGTTGAATCATCCTACGGCAGACGATATTTACCGTGCGCTTGAGCCGCAGTTTCCGAGCATGAGTGTGGCGACAGTGTATAATAACCTGAAAATGTTCATGGAAGCCGGTATGGTACGCGAGTTAACCTACGGTGATAATTCCAGCCGTTTTGATGCCAATGTGTCCGATCATTATCATGTCATCTGCCAAGAATGCGGTAAAATCGAAGATTTCAGTTATTCTTCACTCCATGAGGTGGAGCATTCTGCCGAACAGGCGACTGGCTTCAAAATTCATGGATTACGCTTAGAATTGTATGGGGTTTGTAAATGCTGCAGCGAGAAACGGCATTGAGGGACCGAGAGTAGCATAGCTTAATAGGTAAATTTATGACGTGCGGAATCCGGTGACGGAAGCCACACGTTTTTTTATTGGGTACAGAGGCCATTTAATGTCTGGACTTCCAGCAGATTAGCGCAACCAAAAGGATGAACATAACGTATACTTAAGATTGACTACCTGCACTTAAATTTATTGATAGTTTTGGAGGATATATATTTTGGATAGCAGACAGAGACAGGTACGCATTAACAAGCGCGGAAGCCGTTTTCGCCGTTTATTAGGGCTTGTTATTATTGCCGCAGCCGCCTATTGGATTGTTTTTTATGTACTGCCAAACCGAGCGCATACCGATCCGGATTGGAAAAGCCTTGAGAAGCCTGTGTTTGTTAAGGGTGAACTGACCGGCTATTCAGCGGCAGGGACCGGCGACGGTCTGCTTTTACCGCTTCCTCTTTTACAGAAGTATGTGGATTCAGCAATCCGGTATGAGGAAGCCAGTAAGTCGGTTATTCTTTCTACGGATAATGACCTGCTGTATATGCAAGAGGATTCAACTTCCGCGAGTCTGAACAATAAGCCGATACAGCTCAGGCTTGCTCCTGAAGAAAAGGATGGAGTGACTTATCTTCCGGCCGATACCCTTGAGGAGTTGTATGGCTTTGAAATTGAGGAGGATATGAGTACAGGTGCTGTTCTGCTGATGACTGCCGGAGAAAGTGTAGCACTTGGTACAGTTAAAGGCGAGGAGGGCGGCCGGGTGAAGGCGCTGCGCAGTGAAGCGACAATTCACGCTCCAATTATTGCGGATATGGCCCCCGGAACTATCGTCAGAATCTGGAATGCGGATAATAAGGACTGGCTGTATGTGCAGATGAGCAGCGGTTATGCCGGGTATGTTAAGGCTGGCGATATTACAGCAGACGGACAGAAGACAGTGGAACAGAAGGTATCCGAGCCTTCCCGTGCAGAGCGCAGCTGGAAAGGGAAACCAGTGAACATGTTCTGGGAGGCTGTATATGAGCGCAAGCCTAACCCTGCAAAATTCGGCGAACTGCCTGGAATTAACGTTGTCAGCCCGACCTGGTTCCGGATTGTAGACGTGAAGGGTAATGTACGCAGCCAGGCGGATAGTGCCTATGTGCAATGGGCTCACAAGCAAGGTATGGAGGTGTGGGGACTGCTGAGCAACAGCTTCGAAGCGGATCTTACCACACAGGCGTTATCAAGCTTTGAGAAACGGATGACTACGATCGTTCAGATGCTGGAATATGCAGATTTGTATGATCTGGACGGGATTAATATTGATTTTGAGAACGTTTATACGAAGGATGGAGAGAATGTCACGCAGTTTATGCGGGAGCTGAAGCCGATGGCCCAGGCCAAAAACCTGATCGTCTCCATAGACGTCACACCCAAATCAAACAGTGAAATGTGGTCATTGTTCCTGGACCGGAAGGCGCTTGGTTCGGTAGCGGACTTTCTCATTGTAATGGCTTATGACGAGCATTGGGCATCCAGCCCCACAGCAGGCTCTGTAGCATCTTTGCCTTGGGTGGAGAGCTCTATAAGCCGTATTCTTGAGGAAGATAAGGTGCCGGCTGAGAAGCTGATACTCGGTGTTCCGCTGTATACCCGCATCTGGACAGAGACCACGGAAAAGGGAGAGACGAAAGTCAGCTCTAAAGCTGTCGGCATGTCTGCCGTTCAGGAGATTCTGTCCGAGAAAAAACTGACGCCTAAGTTTGACAATGACGCCGGCCAGAATTATGTCGAGTACAAGGAAGACGGCGCTCTTCACAAAATTTGGATTGAGGATAAGGTTTCCCTGAAATCGAGAGTTGAGCTCGCTAAGTCGTTTGGACTTGGGGGAGTAGCTTCCTGGACCCGCAGCTTTGGAACACTTGAGGCGTGGGAGGCTTTGCAGGAGATAAGTAAATAGGAGTTGTCAAAAAAAACAAGGGGCTCCTGAAACGGAGCCCCTTGTTTTTGGTATTCACTTACAGAATGCTGATTCATTATTGCTCGAGCTGCTGGCTCTCTAACTGCTCTGCTGTAATGGTTGCCTGTGCCAGATCGCGGGTGAGGATGGTGTGGCAGAACATGCAGCGGTCAGTTTTGCCCAGCATCTTGGTCAGCTTGTGGCATTCCGGGCATTCCAGCTGAACCGCACTCGTAGACAGCATACCTGCCCAAAAGTATATTGCCAGACTGGCCATCATCGAGATCAGACCGATAACGAGTCCTATCGCAGCAAATACTTTACCTGCTGAGCCCCAGAATACAATTCCGGCCGTTCCAAGAATCATGAGGCCCATCCCAAGCATAGTGAGCAGTAATCCCCAAGTGCGAAAAGCATTGATTTTAGCCGATTTCATCTTCATGAGTATTTGCTCCTAACTAAAATATAGTTCGGACGTCCAGAAGGAACTGCCATGAATATGTAGAATATTAATATTTAAGAGAATTATAACTGACTGGACGCAAAATCGCCAAATTTGATGGAGGGAAGTATGGAACTATCCAATTTGACCCTATTGAGTGGAGAAACATTCGATGAGAATGTTCTGGGGGCCGTAGCTTTGCGGCAGAAGGACAATGCTCCGTTTCAGAGTGCGCTGCTCCACGATTTTGATATGGTGGTATTGATGCTGCATGAGGAACAAGAGAAGGAACGGGTTATAACCCATACCATAGCCGGCGAGAGACGAACGCAGTCTGTACACGTAGGTATATCTGCTTTGGAGCGGGCTGTGATGGCAGGTGATAATAATGAACTCCTTACCAGCCTTATAGCTGGAGAAGTCATTTGGGACCCCAAAGGGATTTTGGGAGAGATGCGGCGGGAGATCACGCAATTCGAGGGACCGCTAAAGGAACGGGTATTGTTTATGGAATTTGCCCGCTTCCTGCATATGTATGTGAAGTCCAAGCGGTACAGTGAAGCAGGTTTTACCATGGATGCATACAACTGTGTACTTATAGCTTTGTATCATTGGGCCCGGATTGAAGTCAGTGAAGCAGGATGTTTTCCCGATCCGGCAGTTTGGGAGCAGGTTAAAAGCCTGAATACCTCCGTTCACAAGCTCTATGAAGAGCTTACGGTGAGCACCGAAACGCTTGAGCAAAGAGTGGAGCTCATTCTGCTTGCCTGTGAATTTGCGATTATGTCGAAGATGTCTGACTGCTGTACGATGCTGCTGGATATTCTTGGGAGCCGCAACGAGTCCTGGAGTATCAAAGAACTGCTGCAGCATTCAGGTCTTAGCCCGCTTGGAGCGGAATTGCCGCTCGTGCTTCGTAAGATGGTATCCCGTTCCCTGATTAGGGAAATCGCCTCTTGGGCGGATGATGCTTCTGAAGGGCATACGGTTCGATACACACTATAAATATATAATAGCTCACCCGGGGATTAATTAAGCTTAATAGGCCAAGATAAGGAGAGGATGTTCGCTCTCTTTTTTTATTTGCCCTCAACCAGAATGAGTAGATAACCATTGGGAATATTTAGAGTTGACTCTTGTGTTAATACTGTGTTAAATTATAACTCGTCCCTCCGACACATCGTAATGCTGCAAAGCAAACGATGATCAACGAAAAAAAGAAATCGAAAAAAGATGTTGACAAAAACGAGGGCTGCATGATATATTATAAAGGTCGCTGCTGAGATGCGGCGCGAAGCTAAAAAGAGAATTTGATCTTTGAAAAC
>CAKMKL010000246.1 GCA_927443375.1 uncultured Paenibacillus sp.
TCTGGTACAGCTCTTCCAGCCCAATATCAAATACCGTGTTCACCCGGAGTTTCGGAACTAACCTTTCAAACAATACGTTCACCTCGATTTCATACAAAAAACTATAACATACTCTTTGCGCTTCGCAAATGAACCTGCTGAGCCGCTTAGGGTTTATCTGCGTGTTCTAAGGCTTCGCTGAAGCCGCAAAGCTTCAGTATACACGCTGCGCCAGTCTTTGTCTTCTATAACATCCGGGCTGTATTTCGCCTGCTCGAACAACCGGAGCAGTGAAGAGAGGCTGCCCGCGGCTTCCGGAGTCTCACGGCTCCAGCGGCCGACTGCCTCGCGCAGGGTTTCATGCTCTTCTTTCAGCATGCCCTTTCTGCGTAAATACCTTACCCAGCGCTCCGTTTCAACTATAACTTTTTGCACCGGTGACAACGGCTGGCCGCTCTGCAGCCGCTGAATCAGGAAGCGCAGGCTCATCCGGTGCTGCCAGAGCTGATAACCTGCCCAGAGCAGCAGTACGGCTGCAGCTGCTGAAACACTCCATACTCCGAGGTGCAAATTCCCTTCCGAGGAATCCTTGCCGGCTTCCGCTTGCTGCGGCTCGGCTTTTTCCTCTTCCGCCTGCTCCGGCTCCTCAGTGACCGGCTCCTCGTTCTGTGTCAGCAGCGGGACGGAGAAACCGGGTGTCGCTTCCACCGGAACCCAGCCATAGTCTCCGAAATACACCTCCGCCCACGAATGGGCATCGGCATTGGTGATGGTATAATTATTGTTGACAATGCCCTGCTGCGCCAGATTATCGGGCAGCTCTGCCTGCTCACCCGGGGCATAACCTTTTACCCAGCGGGCCGGGATGTCGAGCGAACGGGCCATCGTTACAAGCGCTGTCGAATAATAATCGCAATACCCCTCCATAATCTCAAACAGGAAGCTTTCCACCATATCCCTGCTCTTTTTACGGGAGAGATGCGGCTGATTCGTATACGGGAAATTCACCTGCAAATATTGCTGCAGCAGGGCTACTTTTTCGTAAGGAGTCTGTGCGCTTTGGGTAATGTTCTCTGCCAAATCACTGACCCGTTTAGGAAAATTATCCGGCAGCTGAAGGTATCTCGCTATATCCTGGTTTGTGTAAAGCTGGTCATAGGTCTGCTTGCTCAGCTCCTGGACTGAAACAACGGGAATCTCCGAGGTCAGTACATAGGTTTGCGGATAGGCCAGATCTTCAGTGGAACTCCAGAGCATCTCGCTGTCCACACTCCGCCAGAACAGGCCGTTTCCAGCCTCTTCACCGTCGACCGAATCCACTTTTGAAATGGAATACCCGCCAAACAGCACCGGATAATCATTGTTGCCAAGCAGCTTAACGGTCTGCTGCAATGTCCGGGTCTCTCCTTTGGAGGCTGTTACCCGGTTTAATTCTGCTCCTACTGCGGCCTTTTCCAGCGGTCCCCGTTTGAGCCGGTCGTCATCGCTCCAGCCTTTGCCGGAATACACGCTGCGTGACTCTCCGCGCATATAGGTCCGCAAATCGGAGGTTACCGTCATCACCGGTGAATAATCGAAATTAAAGCCTCCGCCTAAATTATTATCATCAAGACTATAACCGGAAGAGGAACTGCCAGCTGCCGCTCCGTTCCCGCCTGCCTCCGAAGATCCTGAGGTTCCTGAACCGGAGGATTTCCCTACGCCATTCCAATCCTGCCAGGCTGTATAGGGATCGGTCAGTGTAGGCCGCACCTCAGGCATATTAACACCGGTAACAATCACCAGAGAGAAGATAATGGCAATATTGACCGCTACTTTAAAAGGGTAACGCAGCAAGTAGGTCCAGCCCCGCGGATAATGCAATTGGAAGCTCCGCAAATGCTGGGTGACCAGCCAGCCCATCCCGGAAAATACCGTCCAGGCAACCTCCTGCCAAAGTATAGATGAAGTAAAAGAGTCCAGTGCGGCAAAAGCAGCAATATTCGCGGTGAGAAACATCAGAATCCGTGCTTTCGAGGAGACCCACCAGGAGGACAGCAGCAGCAAGGCTCCGGCAGCCAGAGCAAACCATATATACGGGACCATATGAGCTGCCGTATCGGGCAGGCGGTCACGCAGTGCCGGAGCCCAGGGATCTGGGACATAGATTCTGTTATACAGGATCAGCCGGTATACCACGTACAGCATGGCCAGTGCTTCAAGAACCAGCCGGTAGCCCCATTTAACCGGTAAAAGAATTTCAATAACGGCCACAGCTGCAAGGGTTAGCAATACAGCCGATGTAGTCGTTTCCAGCCAGAAAGGTTCTGTGAAGGACACCCACTGCAGGGCAATGAGTACCAGCCAGAGGAGGCTGAAGGAATGATGCCAGGATGATTTGATTCCGTTCCACCAGCGGTTCATACTGCAGTATCACCTCCAAGGAGTGCAGGAAGATCCTGCAGGGAGCTGATGCTGTACCCCGTCACCCCGTGTGATTTCAGAACATCCAGCCACTCCCCGCTGCCGGCCTTACCGGCTGGATTGCGTACCTGAATATGGGAAGGAGTCATTCCCCGGCTCTCCGCCCAGCGCATCACATCCAGCACCGGCTGGCCGCTTTGCGGGCTGATTAGTACGAAATATGCGCCTTTCGGAAACATACGTTGACCTTTTTCCAGCCTTGGCACGAGAGGCCCCCGGCCTTCGGCATTGATATCAATCAGATATTGAATCATTTTCTGCCGCTCCGCAGCGCTTTCGGCAGGACTGAATACCTTGGTCGTCCTGTCCAGGCAGCAGAGCCCGATGCCGATCCGGTCGCGGATGCCAAATCCCAGCAGCGAAGCTGTAATGGAAACCGCCAGCTCAAATTGGCTGGAGCTGCCATAAGCCATGTAACTGCCGTCCAGCACCAGGATGGTCTTAGGCACCGATTCATGCTCAAATTCTTTAGACTTCCATTCGCCGGTCTTGGCAGTGGCATTCCAGTGGATGCGTGTTAACCGGTCGCCGTAGATATAATCGCGTACACCGTTAATCTGTGTTGTCTCACGCCGCGAATGGAGCAGTGAGGTTTGCAGTCCGGCCAGCCGTGATCTGCGCTCATACAGCTGCCAGCGCGGCACGAATACTGCGCGGGGGAGCACACGGAACTGGCCTTCGGCCTTGAATGTGCCTTTATGCTCTACCAGTCCGAAGATATCCTCAGCAATAATATCCGTATTCTCGAACGTGTAGCTGCCCCGTTCCAGTGCCGGAGTCTGAAACAGCAGCTCTCCCTGGCCTCTCAGACTGGGGACCAGGCTCTCTTCAAATACCCAGGACTCGCCGTTATGCCGCTTCAGAATTTCTCTGACTACTACATAAGGCAACGGCAGAAAGCCCGGAATGGTGATGTTCAGCTTCACACGCAGATAGCCGCCTGCATAGAGCAGTTCAGGTTTCTCCTGCTCCGAATACAGGCTGCGTGTACCTTTGGCCCGCCGGACTCCGCCGAGGGCGCCGATAACCAAATAAAGAATGAGCACGGAGACCATAATGAACAGCATGAATGAGGTCTTGCCGCCCTGAAACAGTACATAGAGCAGCGTTACAGCCCAAACTGCGAGTATACCGGCGAATTTTCGTGGCTGGATGACAGCGGCCGCCCCAGACAGATAATTCTTCATCTTTATTGCCTCATCGTAACTGGCACACGGATGCTCTGCAGCAGCTTCTGAAGCAGGGATTCCACATTCACATTATCGAGCCGCGATTCCGGACGGAGAATGATGCGGTGTCCCAGGGCGTATGGGGCCAGGATCTTCACATCATCCGGCAGCACATAATCACGTTCCTGCAGGAAGGCGTAGGCTTTGCAGGCCATCATGAAGGACAGCGAGGCCCGAGGGCTGGCACCCAGCAGCACCAGCGGATGCTCGCGGGTCTGGCGCACGATGTCCAGCAGATAATTCAGCACCGGATCACTGACGTACACCTCACGAATTTCCTCTTGAATAACAGCGATCTGCTCCATGCCCGTGACCGGTGTGAGCTTGTCCACCGGCTGTCCGTCCTGGTGGCTGAGCAGCAGATTCTTCTCGGTTTCGCTATCCGGATAACCAAGGCTGATCCGCAGCATAAAGCGGTCAAGCTGGGCTTCCGGCAGTGTATATGTGCCTTCGAAATCAATCGGGTTCTGGGTTGCACAGAGCATGAAGGGATGCGGAAGCGGATAGGTCTCGCCATCCACCGTTACATTCCGTTCCTCCATAACCTCAAGCAGCGCGGACTGCGTCTTGGTCGTAGCCCGGTTAATTTCGTCGGCCAGCAGAATGTTGGTCATGACCGGACCAGGCCGGAAATGGAACATTTCATCCCGGGGATGATATACAGATACCCCGGTAATATCGCTTGGCAGAATATCCGGATTGCATTGAATCCGCCGGTAATCGCCGGACATAGATCGCGACAACGCCCGTATCAGCTGGGTTTTACCGGTTCCGGGCACATCCTCGATCAGGACATGTCCACCAGCCAAAAGTGCCGTGAGCAGAAGTTCAATTTCAAATGTTATTACGAGTATGCAGGATTCCAGATTAGAGCGCACAGCCTTCATAATTTGCGTTGATTCTTGACGTACGGGCATATATGGTAGACCTCCTATGTCAGAATAAGCAGTAATAATTATATTTTACATGATTATGGGACCCAAAGTACATTATTGAAGGAGGTGAAATACCATATATCCGAACATATAGCCCGTCTTACAAATATGAGTAGCGAAACCGCTTATTTCTTGTAATATATTACAAAAATTATTCTGGCATACTTCCTATATCCGCAGCAAAAAGTTAGTCAACCAAAACACAGGGCAGCGCTCTTCCGTATCTGGAGAAGCACTGCCCTGTTTCAGCCTTTCTCTTACTTCTTTTGATTATGGTCGCTTACCAGTTCGTTCAAGCCTACTATTAGCCCTTCAAGCTGTTTGAAGCTGCCTACCATGTTATCCGTCATCCGGCGCTGTTCTTCCACACCCGCCAGGATTTCTTCTGTAGCAGCGCTGGACTGCTCGGTAACACTGGAGAACTCGGTTATTTCGCTCACCACTTTTTCCGAGAAATGCTTCATGCCTGCTGAGCTTTGCTCCACTTCACCGGCTTGGGCCAGCACCTTCTGGGCGTTGAGCTGAATCGATTGAAATACCTCTTCTGTCCGCTGTACCGATTCCTGTCCGGTCTGCAGAATGCTGCGGCTCTGTTCAAACTGTGCGATCAGTATCTGTGTCTGCTGCTGCAGGCCCGCGATTACTTCACTGATCGAATCGGCTGTCTTGCCGGAACTTTCGGCCAGCTTCCGCACCTCTCCGGCGACCACCGCGAAACCGCGGCCATGTTCACCGGCACGGGCAGCTTCAATGGACGCATTAAGGGCAAGCAGATTAGTCTGCCTGGAGATCTGCATAATGCCTTCAAGCATTTCATTGATATCCAGGCTGCGCTGGCTGAATTCCTGCATCTGTGTGGAGGTAATATCCATCGTTTCAGTAAGCTCTGAGATTTGACCCGCCAGCATTGTGACGTTGCCGCTGCCCTGCTCACTGACCGCAGCAGTCGCTTCCGACAGCTCCTTCATCTCCTGGGAATAGCCGGCAACATCGCGGATATGCTGGTCGGATACCGCAATCGCTTCCGTGATTTCTCCTATGCTGGTTGCCTGATACTCAATTCCTTTGGAGACCTCCTGGAATCCGATTGCCACTTCGCTTGTTATTGCCCCTGTCATTTCTACTTCTTCTTTAAATCTGCCTGTGAATTCGTACAGACCGTCCACCGCAGTTTTTACCCGGCTGAGTAGGTACTCAACCTGACTTCCAGCTGTTTCCACCTGCTCCCGCTGGCGTTCGCTTTGAACCTCCAGCTTCAGGTTCAGGTAAGAGACGACCAGCAGTACGACGCTGATGATGAGGTACAGCCCTAAGCTTGTAATATAGATCATCAGTTTGCTGTCAGTACCTGAGACTTCAGCTCCGCTTAACAGCTGGACCAGAATATTAACAGCACTCACAGCTGCTGAAACCGCATAATATTTATAGTGCGGATAGAGCAGCAGCAGAGAACAGAGCAGCAATACCACCAAACTATTCACAGAGCTTAAGGTTAAATAGAAAGCCATCAAGGTTAGGACTGCTGTAATAATCCATGGAATTACAAGTACGCCTTTTCGTTTCCAATTACATGCAGTTAGTGCCACTGCCAGCGGAATAGCGACTGCGCTTGTACCCCATAGCTTGGGAATCTGAAAGGCAAGAACCACCCCAACCACAGTTACCACCCAAAAAATAGTAATAATAATTTTGTTCCTCACCCAGAATAAATCAATTTTCCGCTGATTCTGCAACCTTTGCACGTCCCCTGTCATTTTAGATTATCCAGAGTCTATATCGTCAATATTCGACATTTTATTTATATCCTAGATAGGTCGCAGCAAAAAAAAGACCGCCTTCACGGCGATCTTCGTAAACAACAGTTCCTGCCTGTTCAAAAAGCTCTAACCCTTCGGTCTTACGACTAGCGCTGCCAGAAAGGAAAAGACAATTGCCGAGGAGATCCCGGCGCTGGTCACATCGAAAATGCCTGTTACTACACCGACCCAGCCATCCCGTTCCAATTCCGTCAATGCACCATGCACCAATGAGTTCCCGAAGCTCGTAATCGGCACACTGGCTCCGGCTCCGGCAAATTTCACAAGCGGATCATACAGTCCGAACGCATCGGCTACCGCACCGGCCACTACGAGTGTACTCATCGTGTGGGCCGGGGTCAGCGCGAGCACATCGAACATCAATTGGCCGATCACACAAATTGCCCCGCCAATGAGAAACGCCCATAAATAGATCACTGCTCTTCACCTCCGATCTCCAAGGCTACGGCATGTGCTACGCAGGGAATACTCTCCCCCTGCTGGTAAGACAGCGGTGACAGCAGTGCTCCGGTTGCCACTATTAGCACACGCTTCAGCTCTCCTTTTTTCATCCGCTTAAGAATATGTCCATAGGTTACAACGGCTGAGCAGCCGCAGCCGCTTCCTCCTGCAATCACATATTTTTGCTTATCCAGGTCATAAATAAGCAGTCCGCAGTCATTAAAAGTCGTTTGTTCCATGGGGATGCCCTCTTTGGCCAGTAATTCTTTGGCAATAGGCAATCCTACGGAAGCAAGGTCACCGGTCACAATTAAATCATAATATCCCGGTGACAAGGCCGTATCACGGAAATGGGCAGTAATCGTATCTGCTGCAGCCGGGGCCATGGCGGTCCCCATATTGAATGGGTCGGTCAGCCCCAGGTCCATAATTTTGCCAATCGTTGCAGCTACCACATGAATGCCCTGTGCACTGCCGTCATTGCGTCCGATCACCGCACAGCCTGAACCCGTAACGGTGTATTGGGCGGTCGGCGGCTTTTGTGACCCGTATTCGGTCGGATAACGGAATTGCTTCTCCACCGTGCAGTTATGGCTTGAGGTTCCGGCCAGGGCGTATTTGCTGCCTCCGGAATCAACAATCATTGAGGCGATAGCCAGACTCTCCATGGAGGTGGAACAGGCCCCGAAGACGCCGAGATAGGGTACACCAAGCTTTCTGGCCGCAAAGGAGCTGCTGATAATCTGATTCATCAGATCACCGCCGACAAAAAACTCCAGCTTGTCCTGCTCAAGATCGGCATTCATCAGCGCCAGCTTGGAGGCTTTTTCGAACAGGGCACGTTCTGCTTTTTCCCAAGTCTTCTCGCCCATTTCGAGCGAATCATAAATGAAATCAAAATCCGATGCTAGCGGCCCCTCCCCTTCCTCCGGCCCTACGACTGCAGAGGAACCAAGAATGACAGGACGGGTGGTGAACTTCCAGGTCTGGCTGCCTAGCTGCTCCATTTTAGTGCGAACCTCCCCAGCCCATAATGGCGTACACTACACCGACCACAAACGCAGCAACCACACCAAACACAATGACGGAACCGGCCAGTTTAAACATATTTCCGCCTACCCCGAGTACCAGACCCTCTGCACGGTGTTCCAGCGCCGCGGAGCACATGCTGTTGGCAAAGCCTGTGACTGGTACCGCAGTCCCGGCTCCGCACCACTGGGCTAATTTATCATATACGCCAAAGCTGGTCAGAATGACGGAAATTAGGATCAGCACCTCCACCGTCGGGCTTGAGGCATCGCGGGAGGTCATATCAAAGATAGCCATGAACGCCTCCTGGATGCCT
>CAKMKL010000247.1 GCA_927443375.1 uncultured Paenibacillus sp.
GCTCCGGATTGGATTTTTGGCATTCTAATTTGATTTCTGGTATTTTAATTGGATAAGAAGGAGGGGCTGGCATGCTAAACCACATGAAAGAAGCCGATGGTATTCCGTATATCTGCAGGCTGCTGTATGAGGCTTACCGGATACAGGTAACCTGGCTGGATGCAGAAGACAATATCCGGCTGACGCTGCCTGCACTTGTAGAAGAACGTCCGTCCAATCCGGGGAGCAGGAGCCTGCTGAAGGAAATTATGGATGATGTCCGCAGCAGCAGTATACCCCAAAGCAGTGAGGCCCACAGTCCGCTTCCTCTTGTGCACACCACCGGCTTTTTGGAGAATTGGATATTACTCCGCCTTCCCGCTGACGGAGCACACTCCGGCGGAACGATCATGCTCGGCCCTTCTCTGTCCGCTCCCATTACGGAGGAGATGGCTGCAAGCCTGCTCCGCGACTATAACCTTCCGCACAGTCAACTGGGGAGCTGGCTTCGATATTACCGCAGCCTGCCTGTATTGAACCGGATGAGATGGTATCATGCTGCACTGCTGCTATACACGCTTGTCACCGGGCAGGCACTGTCTGTTACGGACCTGCTGCTGGATTCGCCCAGTCCGGAGCCGGCTGTGCATCCGGGTGACGGGCCGGATCTGGACCTGTCTTACCGGCGCGAGAACGTGTGGCTGCACCATGACCCGATGCTGGAGCGGGAGATGTTCCGCCATATTGCCACCGGGGATAAAGCCGGACTGCTGAGGGCCCAGGCTGCTTTTCCCGAAGAGAGCTTCGGTCTGCTGTCCAAGAAGAGCCAGCTGCGCAGTAAAAAGAATCTGGCCGTCTCCTCCATTACCCTGGCGACACGCGCAGCGATTGAGGGCGGCCTGTTCTGGGAAATCGCCTATACCCTCAGCGACTTCCATATCCAGCACATTGAGGAGCTAAAGGACATTCCGGCTGTGGACCGGGCCTTGAACGCCGCCCTGTGTGATTTCGCCGACCATGTGCGCGACAACCGCAGATCAAAGCTGTCCCGCATCTCCGCCCTGTGCCAAAATTATATTTTTAACCATCTATATGAAGAGCTTCCCTTAAGCAGGTTAGCTGAGATTGCCGGATTGAATGCCAGTTATCTTTCTCAATTGTTCAAAAAAGAAACCGGACTTGCCATAAGCGACTATATCCAGCGGGAGCGGATTGAGGAAGCCAAACGCCTGATGGAGCTGCCAGGCATCACCCTGTCAGAGATCGCTACCCGGCTGCATTTTAACGATCAGAGCTATTTCACCAAGGTGTTTAAGAAATATACGGGGAAGACGCCAAGGCAGTACAGGCAGGAAAAGGGGAATCTTCTTTAGGGACAAATAACTTGAAAATTATGGTATGATTATTATGAGATTTCCTCACACTATTTCCTAAAGGAGCGATACCTACTTGGGCATAGGCATTATTTTTATTGGTGTGGTTGCGTATATCATTGTGCAGTCCATTGTACGTGATAATGGAAGAGGCCGCGGAAGAAATCGGTACGGAGGCAAAAGCGACTCTGCCGACAATTTTTTTTATACGGGTGCGAACCCAAATTTCTTCACCGGTGACGACAATCGTAATGAGGATAACAGCAAAAACAGCGGACATCACGGACATCACAGTCATAACCACGGCGGAAGCAGCTGGGGCGGCGGACATGATCACGGGCATGGCGGACACGGAGGCTGGGACAGCGGCGGCGGAGATTCTGGCGGCGGTGGCGGTGATTCTGGTGGCGGTGGCGGAGATTCCGGCGGTGGTGGCGGCGGGGATTAAGCCGGCAGTGCTAAACTCCAGACTTCACCCTAAACGGGCAAATATCATGAACAAGAACGTCTTCCATCTGAAATCCAGTTTTGTAGATGATAAGCATGCAGCAAAAAACAAGGTTACCGAGAAACAAACAGGAGGGTCTATTCCTGGCCTAGACATTTCGGTGGAGCCTTCTGGATTGAAATGTTAATTACACAGCCGATCGTACGATTTGCAATGAAGTTGCTGCATGCCAAGCAGGCAAAGCCACCGAAAGCATCAACTAACATACGTACTATTACACACCCGCCCGGCCGCATTTCACTGCAGCTTGGCGGGTTTACTAGTTGGACATGGAGTTATTTAATCCAGCCACCATGAAACATACATTCATACACTTTCATGCCGCCCGCCCGGATTTCTTCAACACCGCTGAACCAGCCAAAATCCCCGTTCACAGTGCAGGAGTAGGTGAAATGTCCATCACTATAATGCTCTGGCCCACGAAATGGCCGATCAGCCGGCACATGCAGCAAAGCCTCCTTCAGGAAATCACCACTGAAACCGTCAGCAATAACACGCCCTGCATAATTCATGGCCCATAGCGGCTTGTCATTTTCCCACAACGCTTCTTCTCCGGCAAACTTTTCTGAACCAAGATAAGTATCGATGTATTGCAGATTCCCGCGTGTAAACGCCAGGTCATGGGATGCCGGACGGGACGGGGACAGCTCCGGGCCCTCTCCTGCATAAGTCGCTTTCTTAGCCTCCAGCAAAAAATCAATCAATTCTACCATGCTTACCATCTCCCCGGAATCATTAGTCACCGTTCCATTTTAGAACATATGTTCCTGGATAAATATGACTTTTATCCCTTTACCCCGTAAGGCTCAAAATATCAGCAGATAATATAGTATTAGACTGGCTTTCTTTATTCCACGCGGCTTTTCGAGTTGTCGTACCGTCC
>CAKMKL010000248.1 GCA_927443375.1 uncultured Paenibacillus sp.
GGGATGTCCCAGAGAAAGACAACTATATAGTTTGAACTTGAAAATACACATTTATGGAAAGTGGCTGAAGGGAATTTTGGAACTGTAGGAGCGATAGCGTACGCCTGAAAGCTTTTCGAAGAAAAGCTCGCTACGGAAGCATAAGCTGTCTTCGGATTTCTACCGCTAGTAGCGGTTTAAATCAAGAAATCTGAAGACAACAGCGGCCGGAAGTCCAAATATTCTCTGTAGTCACGGCCAATCCCAAAATAGAAGATCCACAAGTTCAATCAATATTGATCATATTTTACAATGGTTTAGACCTGTTTTTGTACTGCGAGTAATAATATAATATTGTATATATTTATTAATTCGTGATTTCAGTCAGGAGATGAAGGCATTGGGAAATTGATTCTGAAAGGAACAGCTGACGGTATACAGGCTGACATTTTGAACAAACGAAGGAGGTGGGCCTATCCGCCCGAATGAAAAGACGGTGGATAGGAGTATAAATTGAGCGACCCTTTACCCGGTATATTACATGTAGGTCTTATTATTTTGCTGGTGCTGTTTAACGGCTTTTTTGTTTCGGTAGAGTATGCAATGGTCAAGGTACGCAGTGGCCGCATTGAATCGCTGATTGAGGAAGGCAGCAAAAGAGCGCTCGCAGCAAGAAATATTGTACACAATCTGGATGCTTATCTGTCCGCCTGCCAGCTGGGCATCACGCTTGCCTCGCTTGCTCTGGGGTGGCTTGGAGAGCCTGCAGTAGCCACGATTGTGGGGCCGCTTGTAACAAGCTTAGGCTTTGGCGATGCAGCCGTTTATGTGATTTCACTCCTTATTGCCTTTATGTTCATCACGGTTCTGCATATTGTCCTTGGAGAGCTTGCTCCCAAGACCATTGCAGTGAACAAAGCGGAAGCGGTACTTCTGCTAACCTCGGGAGCCATGAATGTGTTCTACCGGATCATGTATCCGTTTATCTGGATCGTGAATGGATTGGCCCGCGGACTGCTTCGCATTTTCCGCTTGTCACCGGCATCGGAGCTGGCAACAGCACACACCGAGGAAGAGATCCGTATTATCATGCAGGAGAGCAATAAGAGCGGGCTCATCGACAATACCGAAATGACACTGGTAGACAACATTTTTGAATTTGCTGATACTATGGCACGGGAGATCATGATCCCCCGGACTGAAATGATCTGTTTAAACAGCCATCTTTCTACAGAGGAGAACCTGGAAATCGCCTTTGATGGAATGAGAACCCGCTATCCGGTCTGCGACGGCGATAAAGATCACATTCTCGGATTTATTCATATTAAGGATATGATCCGTGAGCAGGCTCCGAAGTATAATGAATTGATTCGTCCTATTCTTACAGTTCCGGAGTCGATCCAGATTAGTGCGCTTCTAAAGGTAATGCAGCGTGCCAAGACTCAGATTGCTATTCTGATTGATGAGTATGGCGGTACTTCGGGCATGGTTACCCTGGAAGATATTATGGAAGAGATTGTCGGAGAGATTCAAGATGAGTTCGATGAGGAACGTCCCGGCGTTGAGAAGCTGGGGGAGGATGAATACTCTATTGATGGTCTTATGCTGATCGAAGAAATTAATGACTTGCTGGGACTTCATATGGAGACAGACGACTATGATACATTCGGTGGCTGGTTGTATTCCAAGCTGGAGGTTAATCCGCCGCAAAAAGGTCAGACCTTCGAATTTGACGGCCACCTGTTTGTGGTGGACGAAACAGACAACAAACGGATTTCCCGGATAAAACTGCTGAAAATGCAGTTTTTAACGGAGGAAGCCGGAGCGTAAATATAACTCTACATGTGGCATGGCGATGAGCAATTACGCTGTGCCTTTTGCAGAAATAACGACCTTGCGGAACGGATACTGCCTCCTTGGGAGAGTATTCCGTTTCTTTTTTTTGATAAAAATGACCATGCAATGATTATATTTGGCCGATTCGTGCCGTTTCTTGTCGGGTAAAGGTAGTGTAAATAGTACACTTATACATTACTGATGAAGAAAGGGTGAGGGGCGAATGCTGCATCATCAGGATCATTACAGTGATCTGCTGGTCCTCTTTTCCGTTGTAATAGCATTACTTACCTGTTTTGCAACCCTGGATCTGGCAGAACGGCTGGTTCGCGGAAAGCGGGGGTATCGCTTTATCCTTGTAATATCGTGCATCCTGGGGACTGGGATGTGGAGTATGCATTATATTGGCATGCGGGCTATGAAACTGGAGATCACTGTATCGTATGATCTTCCTTTACTATTGTTGTCTCTGGTTGTGTCTATAGCCGCATCCTACGCGCTTTTTCTGCTTCTTAGCAGTCCTTATACACGCAGCAAGGGTTATTTGGCGTTCGGCGGTATCCTGTTCAGCAGCGGTATTCTCATCATGCATTTTAGCGGAATTATGTCTATGAAGTTTGCCGGTGTCTATGAGCAGAGCCAGTTTTCTATCCTGCTGTCTATTGTATTCGCTTTAGCTGTTCCGGTAATTACTGCTTCTTACAGCCATAAGTGGATTGAAAATGACTATAACATGTTCACGGTGAAAAAAATATTACTTGTATCCATACTGACCACTTCCTTAACAGGAACACATTATGCAGTGATGTCAGGTGCGACATTTCCGGCAGACGAGACACTCAGTTATTCAAGTACTGCTCCTTTACTGGCCGATTCGTTCCTCGGTATGATCCTTGCCGGTTCGTTTATATTAATCGTATTAATCGTATTGATTCTGCTTTATAAAGACCGTAAACGGGTTATCTTCTCGGCAAAATTCAATGAACAGCGGTATACAGCATTGTTTGAATCCAGCCCGGATATGGTGCTCTGTATCGATCCGTTCCGTAAAAAAGTCATCAGTGCCAACCCTTCATTACGGCAAACAACCGGATATGGAAAGGAAGAGCTGTCTGATTACAGAAAGATTCTGTGCACTCCAGAGGATGAGGCCTTACTCAAGGCAGCGGTTAAGCAGGCGGTGGAAGGGCACTCAGCTAAGCTGGAACTTGCTGTGAAAATAAAAAGCGGAGGAAGGCTAATCTGCAGTACCACTGTCTTTCCGCTCATCAATGACAAGCAGCGGCTTGTAAATATCGTTGCTGAGGATGTAACCGCAATTGTTAAGTTTCAACAGGAGCTGATAATTGCCAAGGAAGCGGCGGAAAGCGCAGACCGGATGAAAAGTGAATTTCTGGCCATAATGAGCCATGAAATCAGAACACCGCTGAACGGAATTATTGGAATTAACCAGCTTTTGGCAGAGGATATTAAGAACCCGGATCAGCAGGAAATGCTGCGGCTGCAATATAGAAGCAGTCAAGCGCTGCTTAATGTTATAAGTGATGTTCTGGATATTTCCCGTTTGGAGTCAGATCGGATGCAGCTGCGTAGTGAAACCTTCCAACTGCCTGTATTGCTGGAGGAATGTATCCATTTGTTTGAGGCAACCGCCAGAGAAAAGAATCTGCAGCTCCATTTGCAGGTATCGGGGGATATTCCGGAATATCTGATCGGAGACAGCTTGAGGATCCGTCAAATTATGGTGAATCTAATCGGTAATGCCGTGAAATTCACTCCATTTGGTGAGGTACATGTAACTGTAGAATCCTCTGGGGTGCAGGAGAATAACCAGGGACTAACATTCAGAATTAAAGATACAGGAATAGGAATTCCACGGGAAAAACTGGAGCTGCTGTTTCAGCCGTTCACCCAGCTGGATGCCTCCAATAGCAGGCAGTATCAAGGTACAGGACTGGGCCTCGCGATTTGCAAGAAGCTGATAGAGCTCATGAATGGACGGATCTGGGCAGAATCAGAGGTTGATAAAGGTACAGAGTTTATTTTGAATATTAGGCTGCCGTCCGCGGAGACGGAGCCCCGGCAAGTGCAGGATAAGAATGAACAGAATGGGAGGCGAATGAAACCGGAGGCTGTGTAAGCTCTTGTTTGCCAAAGTGAGAAGTTTAATTATATAATTTTAAATTATATGATTCATATCTTATGAGTCCTCATGGACAGAAAGGAACTCTCATTTGAGCCAAAACAAACGTAAAACCGCCGCGATTCCCCAAATGAGCAAACAGGAGAAACGTAAGGCAGAGCTGGAGCAGCAGAAGCAGAAAACGAGAATCCTGATTGTCAGCACAATAGCTTTAGTGGTCATTATCTTTGTGGGTTTATATTTGCTGGCAGCAAAGGACAATTCTAATGAGGGTTCTACAGCCGAGCCGGTAAGTTTTAATTACAGTGAACTTCCAAGACTCGGAAAAGAGGATGCACCGGTCAAAATCGTCGAATTCGGTGATTTTAAATGTCCGGCCTGCGCTCAATTCACTGGTGTCATTAAGCCGCAGATTGTCCAGGAGTATGTGAATCAGGATAAAGCAGCCTTTTATTTTGTAAACATGGCCTTTATCGGTCCGGATTCAACTACAGCCTCACTCGCCGCATTGTCTGTCTATCATCAGAACAGCGATGCATTCTGGACCTATTATGACGCTCTCTATGCCAATCAGGGCGATGAGAACAAGGAATGGGCGACCCCAGAATATTTAGTGGATCTGGCCCGGAAGGAAGGCCTGCCGGTTGACTTTGATCTGCTGCGTAAAGATATTGAAGACAAGACCTATATGGATGAACTGCAGACCGATATTGATCTTGCTAAAACCGCCGGAGTTAGCTCGACACCAACCGTATTTGTAAATGGAGTCATGGTTAAAGAACCGTTTAATATCGAAGCCATCGACGCCCAGATCAAAGTCGCTTCTGAAGCGGTGGATGCCGAGTGATGAATTTCTCTACCTTTTGCCGTCGCCACTGTCTGTATTTGGCCTGGTTTGTGTCCATCATTGCCGTTGCCGGCAGCTTGTACTTAAGTGAAGTCCTCAAATATGAACCCTGTAAGCTGTGCTGGTTCCAGCGTATCTTTATGTATCCGCAGCTGCTTCTGCTTGGAATTGCCACGTACCGGGGGGATAGGCACATCATTCCCTACGTATTGCCTTTAAGTATTATTGGCGGGAGCATCTCTTTGTATCATTATGCCGAGCAGAAGTTACCTGCGCTGAGTAAGGTGCTTCCATGCACCGTCGGCGTTCCTTGTAATCAGGATTATATTAACTTATTGGGGTTCATTACAATTCCTTTAATGGCTCTGACAGCCTTTGTGCTGATCACAATATTGCTGTGGACCGGACGCAAGACTGATCAGACGGAATAGGCAGAGGGTAGACTGAATTTTGCACCTAAATAATTCCTGTTTTTTCTGTCACATTTAACATCCAAAACACTCAAAAACCAAGGTAATGAGGGATAATGCAAGAGAATGAAAGAGCAACTTATCCCCGATCTTGGATTTGCGTGTTTTGGATGTTTTTTCATTCTTTTTTCATTTGATTCAAAGCTTTACTGTAAATGCATTGTAGACTATCATTAGACCTTGTGAGAAGTTGAATATGCGCTGAATTTTCCGAAGGGAAAACGGGGGAACCAAACTTGGCCGCAGGGCCATTGGGGTGAATCGGAAGCGGCCAGAATGACCGCAACTGTAGGGCTACCACAGCCCGAATCCGCCAGCTAACCTCGTAAGCAAGGGTGGGATAATGACCATGCCTAGGCATGCGGATCATTTCCGTATGCTTATTTTTGTGCCTGCATTTATGAAATCCGCCTATGAAAACAGCGCACGGTATTACCGTTTCAACTCACAAAGAGAGGAACTGTTACTACAATGGTAAGCAAGGTAAAACGACTATTGATCGGGCGTCCGATGAAGTCGAACGAACTCGATCATGAAAAGTTATCCAAGGTGAAAGCACTGGCTGTCCTGTCTTCTGATGCGCTCTCGTCTGTAGCCTACGGAACGGAACAAATCCTGATTGTACTGGTGGCCGCAGGTTTCACTGCCATCTGGTACTCACTGCCAATTGCATTAGCCGTTCTGGGCTTGCTGGCCATACTCATTTTGTCCTATCGCCAGACGATCTTCGCTTATCCGCAAGGGGGCGGAGCATACATCGTGGCCAAGAGCAATCTGGGTGTTCCTACCGGTTTGTTAGCCGGAGGCTCTTTATTGGTAGATTATATTCTTACTGTTGCGGTTAGTGCTTCGGCCGGTACAGACGCGATTACATCCGCTTTTCCAGGTTTGCATGATCATTCTGTACTTATTGCAGTATCCGTTATTTTACTTTTAACAATTATCAATCTGCGCGGTGTTACGGAATCGGCTTCCTTTATAGCTATCCCGGTATATTTGTTCGTTGTATCTATCTTTGTCCTGATTATTTCCGGGGTATTCAAATATATGACCGGCGGCGCTCACGCCAATGTGCCTGAAATTGGGTCCGCTGTATCAAACGTCAGCCTGTTCCTCCTGCTTAAGGCATTCAGCTCCGGCTGTTCGGCCTTGACCGGGGTAGAAGCGGTATCGAATGCGATCCCCAACTTCAAGGCGCCAGCGGAAAAAAATGCAGCCAGAACCTTAATGATGATGGGGCTTATCCTTGGTATTATGTTTACAGGAATCACCCTGCTGGCCTACTGGTACGGAGTAATGCCTGATGAAAAAGCAACTGTGGTTTCGCAGATTGCTGAATCTACTTTCGGCCGCGGCGGTCTGTACTTCTTCATTCAGGGAATCACCGCAGTAATTTTGTTCCTGGCAGCAAATACGGCATATTCCGCATTCCCGCTGCTTGCTTTTATGTTCGCCAAAGATAAATATCTGCCCCATGCCTTTATGGTCCGCGGAGACCGGCTGGGCTTCTCTAATGGAATTATTTTTCTCGGAGTGCTATCAGCGTTGCTGGTTGCTGCGTTCCACGGAAATACTGAAAGCCTGATTCCGCTCTATGCGGTAGGGGTATTTATCCCGTTCACTTTATCCCAGCTTGGGATGATGGTCCATTGGTATAAGGACAGACCAAAGGGCTGGCAAAACAAATTCGCAGTCAATACAGTGGGTATGCTCACTACACTTACGATTACACTGATTTTCATTATTACGAAATTCTCCAGTGTCTGGATGGCTTTCATCTTCCTGCCGGTTGTTATGATCGTATTCCACCGCATTCACGGCCATTATCTGAATACGGCAGACCAGCTGCGCATTTGTCCATCAACAGATAAACCGTGTATCAAGGGCAGTACGGTGGTGGTTCCTGTCGCTGGTGTTACCCGTGCCGTGCTGCATTCTATCAGCTATGCGAAATCTTTGACCGAAAATGTGGTCGCTGTCTATGTTGGTTTTGATGAAGAAGAGATTCACAAGATGGAACAGAAGTGGGAGGAATGGAATCCGGGAGTGCGCCTGATTGTCCTTCGTTCCCGTTACCGCAGCATCATCCGTCCGTTAGTGAAGTTTATCGATACGGTGGAGTGGAAGACAGCTTCGACAGACCATATTACAATACTGATTCCACAGTTTATCACTAAGCATTGGTGGCAGGCGATTCTGCATAACCAGACCAGCTTGTTCATCCGCTCGTATTTAATGAATCAAAAAGATATTGTTGTAGCGACAGTACCCTATCATTTGCACAAATAGACAGGTATATTCCAGCAGGCGGCTGTTTCCGTATTTCACGGATGCGGCCGTTTTTTATTGAATTTAAGCGCATCTGATTCACAGTATACTGATGGGAAAATAAATAATTTATTGACATAGATAATGAGAATCAATATCATTTAAAGAGTTAAGGCGAAGGCATTCCAAAAACCTTTGACCAAAAAGCCATGGATTACAGGAGCACTGATTCTAGCTATGCTGCTGTCACGCTCGATTACCCTGCTGAGTCTGGGCCGGGATGTAGCGGCTGGACTGGGGCAGCGCACAAGACTAGTACAATTCACCGGAATGATTGTTGCCGTGATTCTGGCAGGGGCGGCTGTTTCGACAGTAGGACCTATCGCTTTTGTCGGGCTGATAATACCGCATATAACACGTTATCTGGTAGGAGTAGATTACCGGTGGATCCTGCCCTGTTCGGCGGTGCTGGGAAGCCTTCTGATTATTTTTGCTGATATTGCGGCCAGACTTATTAATACCCCTTATGAAACTCCGATTGGCGCTTTAATTGCTGTTATTGGTGTACCGTTTTTTGTATATCTGGCAGGCAAGCGGAAGGGGGAGCTGTAATGAACCGATTCCAAACTTCTCCCGCAGTGAAGCCGCGGCGCAGCCGTGACATCACCATAATATCGTTGCTGGCTATTCTCATTATTGTCAGGTTTGTTATAAGCATGAATACCGGACTCATGCGCTTATCGCCGCTTGATGTCTTACATACATTACTAGGCGGCGGAACCGAGCAGCAGAAGCTTATTCTGTTTGATTTCCGGCTGCCTCGCATCGTGATTTCAATACTTGTCGGTGCAGGCTTTGCTGTATCAGGCTGCATCCTGCAAGGTCTG
>CAKMKL010000249.1 GCA_927443375.1 uncultured Paenibacillus sp.
ATTTTCTGTTTTTTTTCTTTTTTTTGCTCTTTTTCTGTTTCAAAAATATATATAAGGAGTCTGCTTGGAATTAACAAACTTCCAGTTTAGACGGCAGCTGTTTGGTTAAGTAAGAGATGTGAACGAGACCAATTAACAAAAAAATGCTATCAGGAGGGAATCGTATGAATAAGAAAATTGTTGGTGTATTCCATAACGAACACGAGGCTTCACGGGCTATTGAAGATCTGAAAAGCCGGGGATTTCTTACAGAAGATATCTCCGTAATAGCCAGGGATAAAAGGGATGTAGAAGCGATCAGCGACGAAACAGGAACTAAAGCACCGGAAGGCATGGCCTCGGGTGCGGCAACCGGCGGACTGCTTGGAGGAGTAACCGGACTGCTGGCCGGAATTGGAGCCCTGGCTATACCAGGGATCGGCCCGATCATTGCCGCAGGCCCGATTGCAGCGACCTTGGCAGGCGCAGCCGTAGGGGCCGGCACCGGCGGATTAGTCGGCGGGCTGATCGGACTTGGTATTCCGGAAGATGAAGCTGAGAGCTATGATAACTATGTTGACGAAGGACGGATTCTGGTTATGGTGGATGCGGACGACACCCGGGCAAATGACGTATATGCCGTGTTCCGTAGCCATAATTCAGCCAACGCCGACCGGTATATGGATAACGATGTAACGACTGGAGCTGCAGAAGAGAATGCCCGCGGTTCTGTGAGAGATACAGTGGACGCTACCTTTAACGGATCGGGGCTGGAGGGACGGAATGATACCAGACTCGATACGATGAATTCAGCATCTGTGAGTGATCTTCCGGAAACAAGAGCGCTGGATGATGTGAACCGTCCGGGTATGACGGGAGATGTGTACTCCGGCACAGCTGATGGAATCGGGGAGCGGGATCATGCGCGGTTAAGTGAGTTTGACCGTGAAGATGATGAAGCCCGCAGGCTGCGCCTGCGTGCAGAGCAGCTGGACGTGTCCAAAAACAAGGTGCAGACCGGTGAGGTTAATGTCCATAAAGAGATCGTCGAGGAGCAGAAAACGATCAACGTTCCGGTTTCCCGCGAGGAAGTTGTGATCGATCGGCGCTCGGTCAACAATGACTCCAGCTCAACCCCAATTGGAGCTGATGAAACGATCCGCATTCCGGTTAGCGAGGAACAGGTAGACGTCCGCAAAAATACAGTAGTTACCGGTGAAGTAGACGTTCATAAACGTGAAATTCAGGGTACAGAGCAGGTGAAGGATACCGTGAAACGCGAGGAAGCCCGGATCGACAAGACGGGTAATGTGAAGGTCAACAGCAGCGACGAGCTGCAAAGAGACCACAGCCGCAGCCGTTAAACGGGTGAGAGCAGCGGAGCCATTAAGCTAATGCACTATTAAAAAGGGTTTCTCCCGGGTCCGGAAGGACTCGGGAGAAACCCTTTTTATTGGAAGTGCTGCAGCTTACAAAGGTCGCTTACATAAAAGCTATATTCTTCCGCTCAGACATCCCCTGCGGAATATCCTTGCCGGGCAGGAAATGAATGCTGCGGATATAGCGGATCGTCCGGCTCTGCGCCCGCATGATGACAGAGTGCGTCTCGGCGCGTTCCTTGCCGATGAAGCGGACACCGCTGAGGAACTCACCCGAGGTGACGCCGGTGGCGGCGAAGATCACGTCGCCGGTGCCGACCATATCCTCCATCGACAGCACGCGGGTCGGGTTGTCGATACCCATCAGCAGGCAGCGCTGCATCTCAAACGGCCCCTCCGGCAGCAGTCTTCCCTGCAGTTCTCCGCCGAGGCATTTCAGTGCAGCGGCGGCCAGCACACCTTCAGGCGCTCCGCCCGAGCCCATGTACAGATCAACATCACTGTCCGGCAGCGCTGCCGCGATGGCTCCGGCAACGTCGCCGTGGCCGAGCAGCTTAATGCGTACTCCCATCCCGCGCAGGGTGCGGATCAGCCCTTCGTGCCGCTTACGGTCGAGTACCATTACCGTCAGCTCAGAGAGTGCTTTGCCGGTGATCATGCTTGCTTTGCGCAGCGTAACCTCAGCCGGATTCTCCAGGCTTAGCCTGCCGGCCAGCTCGGGTCCGCAGGCCAGCTTCTCCATATAGATGTCGGGAGCATGCAGCAGGTTGCCGCGGTCGGCAATGGCAATGACCGACTGGGCATTATGCAGCCCGCAGGCTACCACCTCTGTACCTTCCAGCGGATCAACCGCCACGTCAACCAAAGGGCCGTTCTTGTTCCCGACCTGTTCCCCGATATAGAGCATCGGCGCCTCGTCCATTTCGCCTTCTCCGATCACGACGGTTCCGTCAATGGAGACGGAATCAAACATGGAACGTATAGCGGTTGTAGCGGCATCATCCGCCGCGTTCTTGTCACCCCGGCCAATCCAGCGGGCTGAGGATAATGCGCCCAGTTCAGTTACCCGTACAATCTCCAGTGCCAATTCGCGTTCCATATATTATTCCCTCCAGTGTAGGTTTGGTGTGCAAGACTTAAACGCCGCTGCTTCAGGGCTAGAGACTAGAGATAGCCCATAATAATGCCGGCGGTTTCCTCAATTGCTTTGTCGGTAATATCAATAACCGGGCAGCCGAGCTTCGCGAACAGCACCGCAGCATGCTCCATTTCCTCGGTAATTCGTTCGAGGCTGGCATATTGGGAGCCTGCCGGCAGGCCCAGCACCTTCAGGCGCTCGGAGCGGATCTTGAGCATATACTCCGGCTTCATCGTCAGACCGATGATCCGGCTTGGCGGCAGGCTGAGGAGCTGCTGCGGCGGAGCGATCTCCGGCACGACCGGGTAATTAACAACCTTCTTGCCCCGGTGGGCCAGGAAGATGCTAAGCGGGGTCTTCGAAGTGCGGGACATGCCGAGCAGCACAATGTCGGCCTTCAGCATAGCATTCAGATCGCGGCCGTCATCGCAGGCGACGGTGAATTCAATCGCTTCGATCCGCCGGAAGTAATCCTCGTCCAGCTGGTGCAGCAGTCCGGGCCGGGCCTGAGGCGCATCGTCGAACGTATCGATGAAGGCCTGCATCATCGGCCCCATGATATCCACGATCCGAAGGTCAAGGCGTACGGCCTCTTCGCGGATCATTTCCCTAAGTTCCGGCTGTACCAGTGTATAAGCGACAAAACCCTGCAGCTGTGCCGTTTCTTCCATCAGCTTCCGCAGTTCCTCTTCATGCCTTACGTTGCCGTATCTCCTGATGGTGACACGCTGATTGTGGAATTGGTGGATGACGGCCTGCACAACCGCCTCTGCCGTATCACCTATCGAGTCTGAGCATATCGTGATGTAGTGTGAAGATTGCTCCATGCGCTTCCATTCCTCCCGTTATCCTTTGGCTTCGAGATCGAGGAGAAGCTTAACGATGGAAGTTTTGGTCAGCCGGCCCACCACTTCGAGCCTTGGGACGGTTTCTTCCGTGCCGCCGGGCACGACCACCGGCAAACTGTCTACCTCGTGAAAAATCATTTTATGCGCGGCATCAAGCACCGTGTCCTCGGGAGATACCGTTACTACCTTGGTCTGGCGGGTCATGACCATGCTGACCGGCATGGATACCGCACCCGGATTGCCGAGAGTTACCTTCAGAAAATCCTTGCGCGAGGCGACCCCGGCCAGCTTGCCGTCCCCGTCGCAAATAATGAGTGTGCCGACATCCTGCAGAAACAGGGTAACGACGGCATCCTGGATCGTGGTCGTTTCACGGATCACCACAGGGATGCTCTGGATGTCCTTGACCTTGGTTTCCTTCAGCAGATAGCTGCTGCCGAGCCGGCTTACAGACCTTTGGCCGGGGAAATAGCCGACCTTTGGCTTGGCATCGATATATTCAAGCATCACCAGAATGGACAGGTCATTGCGGATGGTCGGCCGGCTAAGATTGAGGCTTTCTGCGATTTGCTCGCCGGAGATCGGCGCGCGTTTCTTCACAATATCAATAATTTGCAGTTGACGGGATGTCAGTTCGATTGCAGTTTCCCTCCATTGTCCGGATAATATCAGGCACTCTTATATGGAAAAGGAGTACCGTAGCCCGATTCCCCCTTTCATTCATACGTCTTAATGGCAATAATATACGCTAACTTGAGTATATAATACGCAATTATGATCATTAATGCAACATATAGTACGTCATAAATAAATTTAGTATGGTTTAATAATAAAAAAAGCCAGTAAGAACACTGGCTTTACTCTTGGGAAATCTGTTCCTGCTCAGGGTGTCAAGCAGCGTCTTTCGGCAGAACGGGCAGGGAAGACGGCTTTTTGAACAATAGCTGTTTTAACGCGCCTGCATTGACCAGCACCGTTCCGGCAATGATGGTGAACACACCAAGCAGGGTGATCCAGGTGACGGCCTCGTCATAGAACAGGAAGCCGACCCCGACAGCAATCGGAGGTGAAATATACAGCCAGGTGGACGGGAATACGGGATTGGTCCTCGCAACCAGCCAGTAGAACAGAGTATGTCCGACCATGGAGCCGATGACGGTGAGATAGAGCAGCGACCCGGCGGTTTTGAAGGAGAGCAGGGCTTCGGGATGCACAGTTTCCGTAGCCAGGGATAGGACCAACAAGAGCGCTCCCCCGTACATCATTTGCGCGGCGTTCAGTGCAACCGGCGAGACACCGGAGAAGGCCGTGGTCACTTTTTTGGAATAAATCGCACCCGCAGCGTAGCAGCATTCTCCGATCAGTACGACAACACAGCCGATGAGCCACAGGGGAGAGATATCGACGACCAGGCTTGGGAGCACGAGCAGCAGGACGCCGGTGAAGCCGATGATGCAGCCGTACATAGAGTACGAGGGCGCTTTTTGCCGGAGAAAAGCGGTCTGCATCAGCAGGATCATCATCGGGCCTGTAGCCGACAGTACCGCAGCAAGCCCCGAGGATACATATTGCTCAGCCCAGTACAGTGCGGAGAAGGTGCCAAAGGTCAGCGCGGCTCCGGTGATCAGCATTTCTTTGCGGAGCAGCAGGGAGAAGCTTGCTTTGCCTTTGACGGCCATCCAGAGAAACAGAACAGCTCCACCCAGGAAGAAACGCAGCCCTGCGGAGAAAAAAGGCGGTGCCCCGGCATCGACCCCGATTTTGATCGCGAGAAAAGTAGTTCCGAAAATCAGACAGACAAGCGAATAAGCGAGCATAATCATGTGCAGTTCCCCTTTGTCAGGTTGATATGGCAGTCCGGTAAAGCGTTTGATTCATCATAAACGGCTAGGCACAGAACAGTTGATAAGTAACAGAACAGATGCAGGCCGGGATGCTGTACAATAGGGGAAATAAACCTACGGCGCCCTGACGGAAATCGTAGAGAGGAGTGGAGACTAATGAAGCAACCGACAAAAGAGGAGCAGAGCCATCCGCTCTTCCGGCAGGTCTATGAATATATGCTGAACCGGATGGAGCGGGGAGAGTGGAAGGCCCATGATAAGCTGCCGTCAATCCGCGGGCTGGCCGAGGAATTGAAGGTGCACCGGCTGACGGTGTTCAAGGCCTACAGGGAGCTGACTGACAGCGGCAAGGTATATGTAAAAGACAAGTCCGGCTATTATGTGTCACCGGCTAACCTGCTACGGGAGGAACGAATGATTGAAGGAGCAGCTGTCCAGGCTTATTCACTGACCAATCCCATGTCCGATATCCAGCGGATGCCGGTGACCTACCAATTCTCCCAGGCGCTGATTGATCCCGGTCTGCTGCCGAATCTCTTTCTCTCTGATTATGTCAAAAAGGTGTTCGATCTCTATCCGAAGGTCATGGGAACTTATTCTTCGGTGCAGGGGGATGACGAGCTGCGCGAGACGCTGTGTGAGCATTTCCATAAGCATTATAAGCTGGAGCTGTCGCCGCAGGAGCTGTTAATCACTTCAGGGGCGCAGCAGGCCATCAATCTGATTGCCGGACTTGTGCTCGGGCCGATGGACCCTGTGCTCGTAGAGCGTCCGACGTACAGCGTGGCTTTGGATATTTTTCGCCGGGCGGGTGCCCGGCTGATTCCGGTAGAGATTACACCTGAGGGTTATGATCTGGAGGCGGTGGAGGAGCTGATGCGTAAATTTAAGCCGCGGATGTTCTATATGAATCCGACTCATCATAATCCGACCGGCTACACCGTTCCGGCGCGGCAGCGCAAGCAGCTGGTAGAGCTGGCAGAGCGGTACCGCTGCCTGCTGGTCGAGGATGATCCCTTCCGCGACATCTATTTCGGGGAGGCGCCTCCGGCGCCGTTTTTTGCCTACGATACCGAGGGCTGGGTCATTTATATCAGCAGCTTCAGCAAGTATGTGGCTCCGGGGCTGCGGATTTGTGCGGTGGCCTGCCGCCATCCGTTCATGGAGCGGCTGATCACCGCTAAATCCCTGGCCGACAACGGTTCCCCGCTGCTCAACCAGAAGATTTTCCTGCATTATTACACCTCGCCGCGCCTGCAGCAGCATCTGGGCAAGCTGCGGATTGCGCTGCAGGTGCACAAGGAGATTATGGAGGAGGAGCTGGCGTCCAGCAGCTGGGAGTGGAACGCACCGGAAGGCGGACTGAACCTGTGGGTGAAGCTGCCGGAGTCTGTTTCTGCCTCAGCGTTGTTCGCGCGCAGCATGGAACAGTCGATCTCTTTTGTCCCCGGTGAGCTGTGCGATCCGCTGGGAGAGATGAAGTCCCGGCTGCGCCTCAGCTACTCTTTTGCCAGTGAAACACTGCTGCGGGAAGGGATGCGGCGCCTGATGAAGCTGGCGCGTGAGCTGTGAGTGTAGGGCGGGGGATGGAGCTGATAAGGTGAGGATGAGGATAAGGTGAGGATAAGGATGGGGATGGAGATGGAGATGGAGATGGCGATGGGAAGGGGATGATATCCCGCATTTACGATCAGAAGGATATTAGTATCAAAAGTTTCACTGACCGGATTGCACGTAACCAGGCGGTCCGGGGTGGAGGGCGGAATTAGTGGGATAAATCCCTTT
>CAKMKL010000250.1 GCA_927443375.1 uncultured Paenibacillus sp.
GGCATTGACGATATTACTTGAACTTCTTGAGCGGCTGGACGAGACGCATCTTCAGATGCTTGATCTGGCCGCCATCAAGAAACAGACGATTATGGACAATAAGGTGGATGGTCTGATTGACATCATGAACCGCGAGTCCAAGCTGATGAAGCTGATTGGGCAGCTCGAGGAGCAGCGTGCAGAGGCGGCTTATACCTTTCTACAGGGTGTAGGCATCCGTTCGAATCTGAACCTGAATCTGACCGAGCTGTCCCGGCTTGTATTTGACCCTGAAGACAAATCGCGGCTGCAGGAAGTTCAGCAGAAGCTTTCTAATACATTACACCGCTTGAAAAAGGCTAACGAGCTGAATCAGAAGCTGATTGAGCAGTCGCTTACCTTTATAGATTATTCCCTGGATTTGCTTGTCGGTAGACCAAACCAGGATTTCACCTATCATCATCCATCCGATAAGGGATATAGTAACACTCGTCCAGGACTTTTTGACGCCCGCGGATAGATCGATCTTTCTTGCATTCCGTTTTGCCGGAGCAATTACAGGGAGGAATTAGCAGTATGACATCCACATTTCATTCAATTGAGACGGCAAGACGGAGTCTTTTTACTCAGACCGCTGCACTCAATACGACTGGACACAACATCGCTAACGCGAATACAGAAGGATACACCCGCCAGCGGGTGAACATGAAAGCAGCATTGCCAATTGAGGCATATGGTCTCAATAACTCTACAGTTCCAGGCCAGATGGGGACCGGTGTTGAATTCACGTCAATAGAACGGATCCGGGAAATGTTTCTGGATGACCAGTACCGTGGTGAGAACTCCGCAAGCGGCAATTGGAGCATCCAATCCGATACGCTGGACAAACTGGAGGCTATCGTGAATGAACCTTCGGATACAGGCATCCGGACTGTGCTTGACAACTTTTGGAAATCTTGGTCAGATCTGAGCAAGAATCCGGAAGATCCTACAGCCCGCAAGATTGTAGTACAGACCGCACAGTCACTTACGGATGCTATGAATTATATGAGTACCCAGTTAAGTAACCTGGACCGGGATCTCAATACAAATATCGATGTTAAGGGAAAAGAGATTCAGAGCTATCTCAGTTCAATCGCTGATTTGAACAAGTCAATCGCCAAAATTGAAGGCATGGGTGACCAAGCCAACGATTTACGGGATCAGCGCGATCTGATGACGGACAAGCTCTCCAAGATTGCCAACATCACCGTTTTGGATACAGATGCTGGTTATAATATATCTCTTGGCAGCCAGCAGCTCGTTCAAGGGCCAGCGGTAACCGCAACTGTAGACAGTGCTTTTCTCAATAGTGCATATGCCTCGGGGGATTTGAAGGCCGGTGAGGCGTATGGGATGATTTTTTCCAGCAAAACGTATGTAGCAGATTACAAAAAACAGCTGGATGATATGGCCAACACGATCGCCACTGGCGAGGTGCAGGTTACAATTCCGGCAGGCTCAACTCTTCCTGCAGGGACGACTGTTCTGAAGGATTCAGAAATCATTAATTCCGATGGAACCAAGACAACACTCCTGGCAGGTGCTACTGTTCCAGTACCGCTTACGGGTGATTTGAAGACTACAGTCAAAGGTCTGAATGGACTGCATCAGCTGGGTTATGCGCTGAACGGCAGTTCAGGCAGAGATTTCTTCACACCTTCTGTGGCCGGAGAAACGATCACAGCAGCTAATCTTCGGTTAAATCCGGAAATTGCGGCTGATCCTACCTTGTTCGCGACTTCCCTTCGGGCTACCACGGACAGTGCAGGAAATGTATCTGTCATCAAAGGAAATAACTCTCTGGCTCTCTTATTCAGCAATATGAAGGATAATAATACCTTCACAACACCGGATGGCTCCAAAACAGGTACGGTCGGTTCATACTTAAGTTCTATGGTCGGTCAATTGGGGATTCAGTCCCAGGAAGCTGCACGCCAGGCGAGCAACTCGGATTATTTGGTGGAACAAGTCAACTCACGCCGTCAGTCGGTGAGCGGGGTCTCTCTGGATGAGGAAATGTCGAATATGCTTGTGTTCCAGCATGCCTACAGTGCGGCTGCGCGGTTTATGACAACATATGACGAAATGCTTGATAAACTAATTAATTCTACCGGCACAGTCGGCAGATAAAGGAGGAACAGATAATGTTGAGGGTCACCTCCAATATGATGAATTCACAGCTGCTGCTTAACCTGAACCGCAATGCGCGGACTATGAACGACACGCAGCTTCAGCTCTCAAGCGGCCGCAAAATCAACAAACCCTCCGATGATCCGGTAGGCATTACGTATTCTCTGCGTTACCGTGCCGAGCTGTCATCCAATGAGCAGTATACCAAGAATGTAGACAGCGCTTTGTCTTGGCTTGATTATAATGATACCGTGCTGGGGCAAGCCGGAGATGTGGTTCAGCGGTTGCGTGAACTCACCGTGAAGGCTTCCACAGGCAGTAATCCTCAGTCGGCGTTAGATAGTATTAATGAAGAAGTAGCACAGCTCAAAGAACAATTGGTTGATATTTCCAATAGCAAGCTTAATGGCAAATATATTTTTAATGGTGAGCAGTACAATGTGAAACCTTATGATTTTTCCAAGGGTGCTGATGGTACGTACGATGTATCTCAAGCTGTTACTACAGATACAGGCCAGATTCAATATATCGTGGGCGAAGGTGTCCAGATGCCGATTAATATGACTGGAAATGACGTATTCGGTAAGACCGGAGAAGCAGATAACCTGTTTTCTATTATTAACAGCCTTTCCACTGCCTTGAAGGCGGGTAATGTTACAGAGATATCGAACCAATTGGATAAAATCGATACACGAAATGAGACGATTCTGTCAGCCCGCTCCGAGATTGGCGCTAAGACTAACCGTGTAGAGTTAATGCAGGATCGTCTGAGTGATTTGAACATTAACCTTACCGATCTGCAAGCCAAAACCGAGGATGCTGATTACGAAGGTCTGATTATGCATTCCAAAATCCAAGAGAATATTTATAACGCTTCTCTTTCAGTTGGAGCTAAGATTATTTCTACAACATTAGTAGATTTCATTAGATAACGGGGGGTGATACTTGTTGATGCAGCCTATTCTGCAAATTCGACAGACACCTGCACTGATTGGCATAGATGCTGATCTTGGCACGTTCTCCATTACTCAGCCTAAGGCTGAGGTTAACATCACGACAACTCCCGGAGAGTTAACTCTTCAGTCTACACGTCCGGAGCTAACCATTGATCAGACCCGGGCACGTGCTGCCTATAATGGTGGTAGTGTGTTAGATATGAATAAAAGGATATATTCAGGTATTCAGCAGCTGTATCTTCAAGCGATTGCCCGCAGAGTCGAGCAGGGGACGCGAATGGCGGAATTCTTTAAGCCCGGTAATACCATTGCGGAAGTGTATGGAATGGATACCGAACCGAATTCTTTTCCTGAACCCTGCGGTCCGGCGTCTTATGATAATGTGGATATTCATTTTGAAACAAGGGCTCCACAGATTAATTATCAGGCAGCGCATGTAGATATTCAGGTAGAGAGGCATGATCCTACAATCGAATATACTAGAGGTAAACTAAATATTTATATGCAACAGTATGCCTCCGTACAATACATTCCGCCTGAATTGAATGTCCAAATGTAACTCTTGAGCTATAGATGTGCCAAATAAGCGCCTCTATAGCTTTTATTCTATTTTTCTGAAGATAATTCATAATTTTTCTTATATGTTAGTTTTGCTATGCAAAACTTTTGAGGAGTGAAGAACTTGATTATAGAAACGCTGTCCTGGGGCAAACTTGAAATAGAGGAACACGAGTTGTACCATTTTTCTAAAGGTTTGCCAGGTTTTGAAGAGGAAACAGATTTTGCGCTGATACCAATGGCTGAAACCCCATTCTGGGTACTCCAGTCCGTCAAGGAGAAAGGCTTGTCTTTCTTGCTGGGTGATCCGTTTGTGTTCTATCCTTCCTACGAATTTGAATTGCCGAATGATGAAGCGGAGGAACTGAATATTCATTCAGACTTACTTGTTAGATGCATCATTACTCTGAAGGAGCAGGATGAACATTCAACGATTAATCTTCTTGCGCCAATTGTACTGAATCCTGAGGATCGGGCCGGCAAACAGATTGTTCTGCATAGAACCCCATATCACACTAAGCATAGCCTGCTGCAGGAACAGACGGCTATAGATGGAAAGGATGGTGGATAACATGCTCGTATTGTCCCGCAAGAAAGGGGAGTCCATTGTCATTCAGGATCAGATAGAGCTGACGATCTTAAGTGTTGAAGGAGACACGGTAAAGGTAGGAATTTCGGCACCGAAGCATGTGGATATTTTTCGCAAAGAGGTATACCTCTCTATACAGGAATCTAACCGTGAGTCTGTTGCTCCTCAGCAGGCCGATCTGAATGCACTAATACATCGGCTGCGCGGCTACAATCCTGCTGACTAATCATACGTATAGAACCCTTAACCTGAGTCTGCACTATGGCAGCTCGGGTTTTTTGTTGTTATAAGCAACGTTCTTAGGAATTTTTTTTGAAAAAAGGTAAAAAAGCTATAAACAGTTGGCGACAAGCCGTCGATATATGTATTAGACGCTGATCCGGCAGGGCGGCCGACCTTAACGGTTCGGCGTTTACCACATGGATGTGGAACTAACTTAATTTCAGGGAGGAAATATCAAATGATTATTAACCACAATATCACGGCGTTGAACACTCACCGTCAATTGTCCAGCAACTCTGCTGCAACTAGCAAGAACATCGAGAAGCTGTCTTCCGGTCTTCGCATCAACCGTGCAGGTGATGATGCTGCTGGTCTGGCAATCTCCGAAAAAATGCGCGGTCAGATCCGCGGTTTGGATATGGCTTCCAAGAATGCTCAAGACGGTATCTCTTTGATTCAGACAGCTGAAGGCGCACTGAGCGAAACTCACAGCATTCTGCAACGCGTTCGTGAGCTTTCCGTACAATCCGCTAACGGCACTAACACTGAAGAAGACCGCAAAGCGCTGCAAAGCGAAGTGGGTCAGCTGAAGGAAGAAATCGACCGTATCGGTAACACTACTGAGTTCAATACAAAGAAATTGCTAAACGGTGCTTTGAAATCTGCTGGTGCATCGGTTGGTCTTGATTCCACTACTGGAACAACAGTAGCAAAATTGACTGCTGGGAAAATCACAGGTACTGCAGCAATTGATGTGGCTGCTAATAAACCCGTTGATCCAACTAACTTTGTAAAAGAAACCTTGAATATTGATGGAACAGAGATTGATGTAAACTGGCAGAACCTAAGTGCCTCAGAAAAAAGCGTTCTTACAGGCGTAACTTCTGACCCAAGCTCAAGACAAGCTGCTGTTGATTTGATTGTAAGTAAAATCAATGAAGCTATTGATGCATCTGGTAAGAATGTCGAACATATTAAAGGTTATCAAAGTGCCGGAGTAGTAACAATCGAAAGTGGTACTACAGGCACTGCTTCAGTTGTTAAAAACGTTACTGGTGCTGGTGTGTTCAGTAAGGTAGTAGCTGGTGGTACAGCAGCTCCTGGTACAAGCACTTATAACGGATCGACAGTTACAACTGGTGATAAATTCAACTTTACAATTGGTGACACTAAGCTTCAAGCAGTATTAACCGCTGATATCGACAATACAACTACTATGGCTGCAGCAGCAACTACATTGCAGACAGACATCAATACAGCTATCGCCGCAGCTAGAACTGCTGCAGGTGCAACAAGTGCTGGAGACTTTGGTTATATTAAAGATGTTAAAGTTAATGCACTTGCTGATGGACGATTTGAAATTGTAAGTGAAAGTGGTCCAATTAACCTTGAAGATCTGTCGGGTAAATCTACAGTTAAAGACCTTGGTCTCTCTCAAGCTCAAACTGATGCTTCTGGCAACGGCGGCGTTACCTTCCAAATCGGTGCTAACAAAGGCCAAAGTATCACTTTTGGTGTTAACGACATGCGTTCCGCTGCTCTGGGTATCGCTGGTGTAGACATTTCCACAACTGCTGGAGCTTCTGCTTCCATCACTTCCCTGGACAAAGCTATCAGCTCTGTTTCCAGCGAACGCGCTAAATTGGGTGCGGTTCAAAACCGTCTGGAACACACCATCAACAACTTGAATACATCTTCCGAGAACTTGACTGCAGCTGAATCCCGTGTACGTGACGTGGATATGGCTAAGGAAATGATGGAACAAACTAAGAACAACATCCTTGCACAGGCTGCACAAGCTATGTTGGCTCAAGCGAACCAACAGCCACAAGGCGTTCTTCAATTACTCCGTTAAGATTTACTGTACTCCCCAAAGCTCCAGGACATCCTGGAGCTTTTTTTTATTTGTATATAGCTAAAAAAAGACTTGACGAAAGCCGATATATATAATAAATCAAGCGTTGTTGGAGGATGGGGTCCATGAATGTACAGCTTTCTCTTTCCGCTTCTGGTCCAATAAGCGGACAGACCAGACCGGAACCAGTTACGGTGAAAGTCAGCGGAGAATCAGCGAATACGGCACAAGATATTAAGAATTACAAGGATATGAGCGTTAAGGAAAGTCAGGGTGTCAAGGTATCCGTTGCAGATGAACAATTAATAAGGACCATTGAACGTGCTGTGAAATCTCTTCAGGGCCCCCAGACAACATTAGAGATCAGCGTACATGAGAAAACACACGACATCATGGTCAAGGTAATGAATAAAGACACAGGAGAGCTTATTCGTGAGATCCCGCCTGAGAAAACTTTGGATCTGGTAGCCAAGATGATGGAGATCGCAGGAATCTTAGTAGACGAGAAAATATAGTGTCAGGAGGGGTAACGTGGTAACTCGTGTTAACGGATTTTCAGGAATCGATGTAGATACAATGGTTAAGAACTTGATGACTGCTAAGCGTATTCCGCTTGATAAGCTGTATCAGCAGAAGCAGACCCTGGAGTGGACCAGAGATAGTTACAGGGAGATCAACAGTAAGCTTGTTGATTTTCGTAATAATAAGCTTGTAGATAAATATGGAAAAGGCGCTGCGCTGAATACCCAGAAAGCTGTAGTGAGTGGAAATACAGACGCGCTTAAGGCAGAAGCTGGTGCTACTGCTAACGGGATTGATATGACGGTTAGCATCACTCAGATAGCAACCAAGAAAACGGTTGAAACCCGCGGATCCAGCAATCCGGTTGCCAGTACTAAAACTCTTGCTGATATAAAGATTATTAACACAAATCCCACTGCTGCTCAACTAGCAGACGCGGAATATATGAAGACACTTAATACAGAACCATATAAGTTCACCATTAATGGTGTGAGTTTTACAGATAGTAAGGGGGACTCTCTTTTCACAGGTGCTACTTCAATTGCTACGGTTGTTTCGACAATTAATGGTAATTCCAAAGCAAACGTTACAGCGAAGTATGATGAGATCACCGGGAAATTAATCATTAGTGCGAAGGATAGCGGAAAAATCAATACTACGACCGGGAGCGGAAAAGCAGAGATTGTAGCTACAGATGATAATAGTTTGCTTGACTTATTTAACCAGAAATATAATTCAGGTACAGATCCTTCTAAATATGTAACAACTGATGGTCAAGATTCGTACGCTTACGTTAATGGTAAGCAGTACACACAGGCAAGCAATACCTTTACAGTTAATGGTGTTCAGCTCACCCTTCAAAAGAAGACAGTTGATCAAGCAGATCCTACTGTTGCACCTACAACTGGTGACACTCCTGTTAGCATCACAACAACAAGTGACACTGAAACTGCAATGCAGACGATTAAGGGGTTTGTGGAGGATTACAACACCTTGCTGGGACTGTTAAACACCAAAGTGGATGAGGCGAAATATCGTGATTTCGCACCACTAACCGATGAGCAGAAGACAGCAATGAAAGATACAGATATAGCTAACTGGACGGAGAAGGCCAAAAGCGGCTTGCTAAAAAATGATGATATCCTAAGATCAGCTTTGACTCAAATGAGAAGCGTTATTTCTAGTGAGGTCGTGAAGTTAGGCAACCTTGGGATTACTATGGGGGCTTATAACTCCGGTGGTAAAATTGTGCTGGATGAGACTGTATTAAAGAAGGCATTGACGGATAATCCGCAAAATGCAGTCGATTTATTCCAGGGAACTGGCAGTGAATCAACCAATGGAGTTTTTGATAAACTAGCAGATAAAATAACTCTGACTTTAGATAGTCTGGTAAAGAGAGTCGGAACAAGTAAATATTCCACTGACCTTACTGTCAGCTATAAAGAAGAAAGTGTTATGAGTAAGAAGCTTAAAGAATATAACAGCCGGATCAGTACAATGTTAACGAATCTGGAGAACGTTGAGACGCGTTATTATAAGCAATTTACTGCAATGGAAACTGCAATGAATAGGTTGCAGTCCCAATCCTCCAGTCTTTTCTCTACGGTAAGCTAAGATAATTAATTATAGAGGGTGACACAATTGCTAAAATCTCCTTATGAGAAATACCGTCAGTCTTCAGTACAGACTTCTACGCCTGCACAATTGGTAATCATGTTGTATGATGGGGCAATCCGTTTTATTCGAGCTGGTATTGATGGAATAAGTAAACAGGATTATGAGAAGACGAATCTTAATCTTGGAAAAGCTCAGACCATTATAAGCGAACTGATGTCTACATTGGATCATTCCATTGACATATCTAAGAATTTGTTCTCCCTTTATGAATATGCTAATCATCTCCTGATCGAGGCGAATATTCATAAAAGTGGGGAAAAAGCCGAAGAGGCTTTAGGCTATCTGATCGAACTCCGTGAAACCTGGCTGCAAGCCTCGAAACTCGCTGCGGGTCAAACTGAGATTGCTAATGGATGAATTAATCCGCATGCTGGATCAGCTTACCCGTGAAATGCTGGGCAGGCTGCAGGAAGCAACTTATGAGGAACTTGTGACCTTTGTGGAGGAACGGCAGAAACTTGTCGATTCGATTGCAGAACTAGTCGAATTGCGTCCATCTTCACCTGCACAAAAGCAAGAAATTAATCGAATTCTGGAGCATGATAATGTGCTTCTGGATCGGATGAATGCTTTGCGGGTGGAGGCTCAAGACTGGCTGATGAAGCGTAACCAAGCCAAGACCCAGCGCAACGCATATGAAGCCAAATATGCCCCAGACAGCATCCTAATGGACCGCAAAAAATAAATAATATCCTGATGTTTCAACTCAGGAGCAGACGGGTATTATAAAGCGTCTGCTCCTTTTTTGATGAAATGATCACAGTTTAAGCTACTTTATTTTTAAATTAACGAATGGTAAATTATTGAAAGTAAACATTTACTTTTCCAATTGACAATAGAGAAGCAGCGGTGGTATAGTCGAGTTGTGAGCAAGACTCACGTTCATCTGATGACGAAGGGAATGTTTAATCAATGGAAGGTAAAGTTAAATGGTTTAACGCAGAAAAAGGTTATGGTTTCATCGAAACTGCCGACGGTGGCGACGTATTCGTACACTTCTCCGCAATCCAAACTGACGGTTTCAAGACTTTGGATGAAGGTCAATCCGTAGAGTTTGACATCGTAGAAGGCGCACGCGGACCACAAGCAGCTAACGTCATCAAATTATAATCATCCGGCGCAGCCGACCTACATATATGGTAGATGGTTAGCAATTGAGACTACGCTAGCACAGACCTTGGGATTATCCCAGGGTCTTTTTTTGTTGTGCGGAAAAGGGGCAAATAGCGAAACCTAACATGAATTTCCATATTTCTGTTAGAGTAATGCAAAATTTGGGTAATTGAAGATGTTGGGCCTACGTTCCTGCCTCGATGCAGACTAATCGCAGCTTAGGCGTATAGTTGAAAATGATGTAATTAGCGATAGATGTATAGTGATGCTAAAGCCCATGAACTACGATAATGGTTCGAAAATAAGCAGTGCCTGAATTATTTCATACTGCCTAAGCTGACAGAACTAACGGTATGCTTCCGAAGCAGGTTTTGGACAAGTGTTTCTACAAAGCGGAGGCTCACGAATCTTAAGCATACGCTTCCAGTGTCGCTTTTGTACGATACTAATCGGCAGGCTATGCTCACAAACTTTTAGGAGGATGGACAGCAGAATGAAGATGAAGAAAGCATTGCGCGGTTTAATGACTGGTTTGCTTGGGGTTAGCATGTTGTTCGGGGCCTTGGGTAGTGTATCAGCAGCACCGGCTGCCAAGGACATTCAAGGGCACTGGGCACAAAACCAACTGCAGGATTGGCTCAATAAGGGTTATTTGCAAGGGTATGCTGACGGCACTGTAAAGCCGAATAAGCCCATCACCCGCGGGGAATATGTTACCCTGGTGAATCGCCTGTTTGGGTTCACGGAAACGGCATCTATTACGTTCAAAGATTTAAAGAGCTCCAATTGGGTTTATAGTGAAGTGGCAAAAGCAGTAAAAGCCGGTTACATCGGCGGATATGAGAACAATACATTCCGCTCTGCCAGTCCACTAACCCGTCAAGAAGCAGCGGTAATTAGTGCCAAGCTTCTTAGCTTGGATTCCAGCAACACTTTACTTACATTCAAGGACAGTGCCCAGATTTCTTCATGGGCTAAAGGTGCAGTAGCAGCAGCTGCCGCTAAGAACATCGTGAACGGTTACCCGGATGGAACCTTTGGACCCCAGAAATCGCTGACCAGAGCTGAGGCCGTAGGTATTATTGGGAACTCAGCGGCTAACAAGCCGAGCGGTTCAGGTAATCCGGCGACACCAACACCTACTCCATCAGCAACAGCTACGCCAACCCCAACACCAACGCCTACAAGCACAACCGGTGGAGGAAGCGGCGGAGGTGGAGGAGGTGGAGGTACCACTGCGCCAACGGTAAGCAATATTACTTATGGACATGTCGGTTCGGTTACGGCAGACGTGTATCTGACACCGTCAGTGACGGGGGCAGTTTATTATGTGGTCGCTCCTTATACCAGTACTGCGGCAGTGCCAAGCAACCTGCAGATTCAGAACGGTCTGACCAGTACAGGAACTGCAGGGGTAAACTATGGAAAAGTAGCAGCAACTGGTAATACGACGGTTTCTTTCTCCGTTTATGGTCTGCAGGCTAACACCGAGTATACGGCATATATCGCGCTTTCGGATTCTATTGGAAGCTGGTCGGCTGTGTCAACTCTGCGTTTGACTACAGCCTCAGACAGTGCTACAGCGATTACAGAGCTTAGTCCGGGGTCCATGGGTACTGTAACTGCCGATGTCTATGTTTCCTACGGTCAAACGGGAGGTGCATCTGCCCCGGTAAAATATGTTGTACTGCCGGCTAATGCTGCCGATCCTAGCGCAGCGCAGGTTGCTGCCGGTCAAAATAGCAGTGGAGTTCTGCTGATGTCACCTTGGACAGGTAATATTACGCCAGCTCCAGCGCCAGGCGTTAGACAAACACTGACCCTGAGCGGCCTTACTGCCAACACCGCATATAAAGTATACGTTGTCACAGGTAGTGGCAGCTCACTGTCACCCGTAGAAATTCTGCGGATTCATACCAAGTAGCCATAATAGTGTCAGCTGTAAGGGAATGAATGCGTGGTAAGCTAAACTTGATTTAATAATTCAAGGGTATCATGAGTCATACTATAAGCCAGACTAGGTCCGGATAAGGGGAAAAGGATAGCCCTTTCCGGACTTTCTGTTTGTAATCAAAGAAAATTGGACATATGTAAGGTAAATGTAAAGTCTGTAATGAATTACTTTTTACTTAGGCCTGACAATTTGGTATAATGAGAACGTAAACAAAGGAGGAGTGCCCATGCAATTCAGCATTCGAGGTCAACAAATTGAAGTGACCGACGCTTTGAGAGACTATGTTGATAAGAAGCTCAGCAGACTTGAGAAGTATTTCGATGCACCCCCTACCTCAGAAGGATTTGTGACGCTTGGCGTTGTTCGGGGCCTTCATACGGTGGAAGTAACCATTCCACTGGCAGGTGTGACGCTTCGTGCCGAGGATCGCAGCGACGATATGTATGCTTCCATTGATGCTGTCGTGGACAAGCTGGAACGTCAAATTCGCAAGCATAAGACCAAACTCAATCGTAAGTTCCGCCAGGAGGGCAGTCTGAAGACCCTGTTTGTGGAAGAATCCTCAAGCACAGTAGCTGTAGAGGAACAGGATTATGATGATTTGGAAGTTGTGCGGAACAAGCGCTTCACCTTGAAGCCTATGGATGTCGAGGAAGCGATTCTGCAAATGAACATGGTTGGACATAATTTCTTTGTATTCTCCAACATTGACACTTCTGAAGTGAGTGTTGTTTACAAACGGAATGATGGGAAGTACGGCCTGATCGAACAGAACTAGACCTGTATATACTCAAATGTAGAGATACTGGGAATATTTTCTTCGCATCAGTATGACTAAGACAATTAACCGAGCCCCTATTCGCTTGAAGCGAATAGGGCTCTTGTGCGTATATAAAGGGGAAGAAAGTTCAGCTTCTTATATTTTGCCAAATAAGGTTACAGCTACTCGTATTGCGGCTTCTCTTACAAACTGTTACAATTTATGAAGCAGCGGAATCGAAATAATATATGGCCCTTTCAATATTAGTGAGGATGGGCTCGATTCCACCATCTGTGTTGCATGAAAGGGGTTAACCATGCTAGGACTTGTAAAGAAAATATTCGGTGACACCAATGAACGCGATGTCAAACGTCTGATGAAGACGGTCGAAGTGATTAATGGACTCGAGCCGGATTTCGTAGCGCTCTCGGATGAAGCGCTCAAGGCTAAGACCGAAGAATTCCGTGCCCGGATTGAAAAAGGCGAGACCCTCGAGGAAATTCTTCCTGAGGCATTTGCAACCGTACGCGAAGCTTCCAAACGGACGCTGGGCATGCGGCATTTTGACGTACAGCTAGTTGGAGGTATGGCGCTGCATGAAGGCCGGATCTCCGAGATGAAGACAGGTGAAGGTAAGACACTGGTAGGAACATTGCCGGTCTACTTGAATGCATTGCTCAGTAAGGGCGTGCATGTCGTAACGGTAAATGATTATTTGGCTCAGCGCGACAGTGCGCAAATGGCACAAATTTATAACTTCCTGGGCATGACGGTTGGGGTCAACCTGAACGGCATGGACCATGCTGATAAACAACAAGCCTATGCCTGCGATATTACGTACGGCACCAACAATGAATTCGGCTTTGACTACTTGCGTGACAACATGGTGCTCTATAAGGAGCAAATGGTACAGCGCCCGCTATATTTCTGTATTATTGATGAAGTTGACTCCATTCTAATTGATGAAGCGCGGACTCCGCTAATTATTTCCGGACAAGCCGAGAAATCGACAGAACTGTATTATGCTGCAGACCGCTTCGTGAAGAAGCTGACTGCTGAAGAGGACTATACAGTAGATATTAAAGTAAAATCGG
>CAKMKL010000251.1 GCA_927443375.1 uncultured Paenibacillus sp.
TGGCATTAAATACGGTTTGGGTAGTGCTTGCTGCTGCTATGGTTTTGTTTATGGAGGATTAATATGAAAAAAGTTGAAGCAATTATTCGCCCCGAGAAACTAAGAGAAGTAATCGATGCACTCCGTACGATTCAAGTCACCGGATTCACAGTTACCCAGGCCCAAGGTCGCGGACAGCAAAAGAACACAACCGGAGTGTACAGAGGGAAATCGTATACCGTCAATTTGCACTATAAAATAAAGCTGGAAATCGTTGTTTCCGACCATAAAGTCGAAGAAACAATTAAGACCATTATTGCTACCGCCCAGACCGGAGAAATGGGAGACGGCAAAATTTTCGTACTGCCCCTCCTTGAAATGTACAACATCCGAACTGGCGAAACCGATGATACGATCGACGAGTTAAAATAACCCACATGTTAAAAAGTGCAAATGAGCGGACGGTTTTAACCGAAATCTATGTAAGCTAACATAACATTTGAAGTTGACATCCCCCACACTCTCCTTATATCATTACTATGTTGTAAAAGTGACAGGGAGGGTAACATCATGAACGCCGGAACGGATATGGCATTAAATACGGTTTGGGTAGTGCTTGCTGCTGCTATGGTTTTGTTTATGGAGGGCGGCTTCAGCCTGCTCGAAGCAGGTTTTGTGCGGACGAAGAACGCGGTGAATGTCACCATGAAGATTTTTGTGGATCTTACAGTCGGAGTTCTGGCATTTTTCCTGATTGGCTTTGGGATTATGTTCGGAAAAGATTTTGGCGGAATCATTAGCTTTAATTTTTGGGGAGCTTCCCAGTCTCTACCTATAGATTTAAATCTCCCATTATCAGCTTATGTATTATTTCAGATCGGCTTCGCGATCGCAGCTATCTCGATTATCTCGGGTGCGGTAGCTGAGCGGATGTCCTTTAAAGCCTATATCCTCATCGCCTTTTTTGTGGCAGCGATTTTGTATCCGGTCTCGGGACACTGGGTCTGGAACCCTGACGGCTGGCTTGCCGGACTTGGAATGAAGGATTTCGCCGGGTCCGCCGCCATACATGCACTCGGGGGAGCAGCCGCGTTTGCCTTCGCCAAGGTTCTGGGTCCGCGCCGCGGAAGATTCAACACGGATGGCAGCGTGAACGTATTTGCACCGAGTAATATTCCGCTGGCATCAGCAGGCACCTTTATCCTGTGGTTTGGCTGGTTTGGCTTTAATGCCGGAAGCACCTTGAATGCTGCCGATCTCAACCTCTCCGTGATTGCCTTGAATACTATGCTGGCTGCTGCAGCCGGAGGGACTTCCGCTATGGTCTACACGATGTTCCGTTTTGGCAAGGCGGATCCGAGTATGACTATGAACGGCGCACTGGCCGGTCTCGTCGCAATTACAGCAGGCTGCGCGTTTGTATCTCCCTACTCGGCGATTCTCATTGGCCTGGTTGCAGGTATACTGGTGATCTGGGGAACACTTGCCATCGATAAACTGCAGGTCGATGACCCTGTCGGTGCGGTTGCGGTACACGGAATTAACGGAGCATTTGGTACATTGGCTGTGGGGCTGTTTGATCAACAGGAAGGCTTGTTCACCACAGGACAGTTTCACCAGCTGGGTGTTCAGCTGCTAGGTGTGGCCGTGGTCATGGTATGGGGATTTGTAATGAGCTATGCTGTGGCCAAGCTGATTCAGAAAACCGTTGGTCTGCGGGTCCATGCCTCTGAGGAAGAAGAAGGTTTGGACATGGCTATGCACGGTATCCCTGCATATAACGAGCTGGAACGGTTCAGTGATCAGCCTGGTCTGGATGAAGCCCTGCTCCTGAGAACCGGTTCAGAGGATTAGAAGACCTCAAGTACAATTAAGAAACCTCACTTAAAAAAATGGAGTACAGGCTGCCATTTCTAAAGCGAGGTTTCTTTTTGTTATGCGGTTGATAGTATGCATCTGCTTCAAGACAAGTATTAATCTGTACTGCGCAGATTCCGAATCTCTACTCCCTTTGCTTCCAACAAACTGCGGATGGACAAAGCAAATTCTACAGCGTGTGGAGAGTCACCATGCAGGCAAATTGTCTCCGCGGCGATCTGCCTCTCCTCTCCCCCTATGGAACGCACCTTGCCTTCCGTCACCATCTGCAGGACCTGCTGCAATGACTGTTGTTCATCCGTGATCAGTGCGCCTGGCTCGCTTCTGGATGTTAATGATCCGTCACGCTGGTAAGTGCGGTCGGCGAATACCTCACTGGCGCTGCGCAGCCCGGTCTTTTTGGCCCCCCGGATCAGTTCGCTTCCGGCCAGACCGACTAGAATAAGCTCCGGATCGATCCGGTACACGGCCTCAGCAATCGCCTCCGCCAGCCCTGCGGAAACAGCAGCCATATTATAAAGTGCGCCATGCGGCTTAACATGCTGAAGCACCGCACCTTCTGCCCTAACAAACCCCCATAGCGCACCCACCTGATAGACGGTAATCTCATAGGCTTCCCTCGGTGAAAGCTTCATCTCCCTGCGCCCGAAGCCGATCAGATCCTGCAGGCCCGGATGAGCGCCTACAGCCACCTGATGTTTAAGCGCCAGCTTGACAGTACGTGACATGGTCCCGGGATCTCCGGCGTGAAATCCGCAGGCGATATTGGCTGAAGTAACCAATGGAAGGATCTCCTCATCGCGTCCCAAGCGGTAAGCCCCGAAGCTTTCTCCTAGATCGCAGTTTAAATCAACAGTTCTCATCGGCTCTGACCCCCAGTATTTATGTATTTACAATTAATATTAATCCGGTTTCTGTATCTAACCATACTGTTCCAGGACTAAGCGCAGCCGGCGCAGTTTCAATTCCTGCTGCAGTAGCTGCTCCTGCGCTTCCTGCAGTGTGATCAGCCGGAACCGGACGGCGCTGCCGATCTTAGCTTGAGCAAGCAGCGGCAAATCAGCCGTAATCACCTGAGCCAGCTTCGGATAACCGCCGGTAGTCTGCCGGTCCGCCATCAGAATAATGGGGCTGCCACCAGCTGGAACCTGAACCGTACCATAGGTCACAGCCGATGAGATCAGGCTCTGCTCCCGCACCTGATTCAGACTGCTGCCTGACAGCCGATAGCCCATACGGTCAGATTGGGGAAGGATCATAAAGGGCTCTGAGAGAAACCGCTGCCGGCTCTCCTCACGGAATGAATGGAATTCTTCCCCCGCGATGACTCGCAGAACAGGAGTTTCTTTATATGAAGGAATCAGGCTGTAGGCGGGAAACCAGCGGCTCAAAGAC
>CAKMKL010000252.1 GCA_927443375.1 uncultured Paenibacillus sp.
GACATGCACAGTCTTCTCCTCTGCCGCAGCAGAAACATCTGTTTCTTCCGTTTAGCGCATACCCATGAGTTAATTCATTTCTTCCTGCACCCATAAAAGCGTTGTGTGAAAGGTCGCCCTCTCATTTTCCGCTTCCATTTACGGCTCTGGTGCATCACCGGGAGGTCCCCGCCGAACATTTCGAACACCTCCACCTCGTCAGCTTACATCTGCCGTGATCCGTTCAAGCCTTGCCCCTAAAGCTGGCAGCTCCGGCTGTCCCTTCTCCCCCGCGCAAGATCAAGCTCTGGCGCTTGTTATTGCTGTAACCTTACTATCCCCGCTTTCCTTCTGGAATGACACCTAATCATTATATGCAGCTTACATCACTTTTGGCAATGCAATAATGCTTGAAACCTTTGGAATTTGCAGAAAAAACTCACATAATAGCCATACAGCCGGCAGTTGAAGAGCTTATCTCCGTCCACCGGCTCTGCTGGCCCATCATATTATACGTATATTAAACCAATTCACGCTGAACAACATCAACAATTCGTCCGACATAAAGATCCAGCTCGGACTTATCCGGGCCTTCCGCCATGACACGAATCAGCGGTTCTGTTCCCGATGGACGTACCAGCACACGGCCATTGTTGCCTAGTTTACCTTCTACCTCTTGAATCGCCGCCTCAATGGCAGGGTTGTTCGGGTAATTGGTCTTATCCTGTACGCGCACATTCACAAGCACCTGCGGATATTTAGTCATCATTGACTTCAGCACGCTTAGCTTCTTCCCTGAAGCCTTCATCGTATCAACCAGCTGGATCGCAGTTAGAATACCATCACCGGTTGTATTGTAATCAAGGAAAATAACATGACCGGATTGCTCTCCGCCCAGGTTATAGCCGCTACGGCGCATTTCTTCCATCACATAGCGGTCACCGACAGCCGTTTTGGCTGTATTCAGTAACAGCTTCTCCGTTGCTTTATAGAAGCCGATGTTGCTCATAACCGTAGAGACAATCGTTGCATCCTTCAGTTTGCCTGCACGGTTCATAGCATCTCCGCAGATACAAAGGATAAAGTCACCGTCGACCTCTTCGCCCGTTTCATCTATAGCGATCAAACGGTCAGCATCCCCGTCAAAAGCAAGTCCCAAGTCCGCGCCATGACGCAGCACTTCTTCACGGAGCTTCTCCGGATGGGTCGAACCGTAGCCGTCATTAATGTTGAGGCCGTCCGGCTCTGCTCCAATAGAGATGACTTCAGCACCTAGCTCTTTGAACAACCGCGGGGCCAGCTCATAAGCCGCTCCGTGCGCGCAGTCCAGTACAACCTTAATGCCTTCAAAACGGTTGGAAATCGTTGTCTTAATGTATTCCAGATACAGATACTTGGCGTCATTGTCCACGGTAAGCATACCGAGACCCGCGCCTACGGGACGGGGAAGTTCATCCTTCTCTGCGTCCATCAGTTCTTCAATCCGCAGCTCCGTTTCATCTGTCAGCTTAAATCCGTCTCCGCCAAAAAACTTGATACCGTTGTCCTCCACCGGATTGTGTGAAGCAGATATCATTACACCCGCATCAGCTTTCAGCAATCTGGTAATATATGCTACAGCCGGTGTACTTACTACACCTATACGGATAACATGGGCACCAATAGATAATAATCCGGCTACAAGTGCCGATTCCAGCAGCGGACCGGAAATACGTGTATCCATACCGATAACCACTTTTGGCTTCTCTACATTCCCTGCCAGTACATAACCACCGCAGCGGCCAATACTATAGGCCATTTCTGCTGTCAATTCCTGGTTTGCGACTCCGCGCACACCGTCAGTTCCAAAATACTTACCCATCTTTTTTCTCCTTTAAATACGCTACATTATAGAATGTGAACTTAAGATTGTTATATATGAAGCTCCATTCTTAAGTTCATCTTATATAGCTTAATGAATTATTGTATGAAAGAATCCTGATTCTGTGTAACTATACTACTGTAAGATAGACGTGTTCCCATGCAAAAAGTTACGTTCCGCCGGTACTCGCTGCATTATTGGCATTCCCGCTGCCGGCAGGAGTACTGCTGTTCTCCGAATTGCCTGCTGTAGGGGCTGGAGTCGCAGTAGCAGCACCTCCGCTATTGGAAGGCTCTGTATCTGCCTCCTCACCGGAGACCGGCTCAGAGCTCGGCTCCGGGGTGGGGGCACTCCCTGTATTAGGAATATCTGTAGTCCCCGGCGTGGCTGGCGCTTGCAGATCAATAGTAACTATATGCGGCTGTGAAGAATTGACCAGTGATATAAACCGCGGCATCGAGATTTGCAGAGATACCTGATGAACACCAGCGGCCAGTCCTCCAACATCCGCAACAACGCTAATATTGTCTTGATCGAGCTGATCCAGCAGTGTCGGTGCTCCAGATAAAGTCAGCGTAACCGCTTTGGCAGCGGGATCCGTTACGACGGCGGTTAGCCCGCTGCCCACACCCTCCAGCTTAATCGGAATATTCTCCATTGTCCGCTCGGCAATCTGGGCAACAGTTACAGTGACACTTACCGCTGCGGGTTCGATTTTCGCGGCTCCCTCCGGCGGTTTAAGGTCCAGCTTTACCTGCTCTGTACCGGCCGATTTAATGGAGCTCAAATCCAGCGATGCCTCATAAGAGGATAATCCGGCCAGTGCCTCCTCACTCCCGTATGCCGTAATTGTATCCACCTCAGGAGTTACCCGCGACAGTACGAGCGAACCTGGCAACTGGCCGGTAAAGCTCACATCGAGAGGCAAGCTTTTGAACGGAAGTGTAACCGGCAGCTCTACAGACACAGTAGATGGCTCAATAACGGCGTTCTTTATTTCATTACCGCTGCTATCGTAAGCCGCCAGCTTCACTTTCTTCTCTGTAATGTTTGCACTCTCCCCATCAAGTTCAAGGGTACCCTGAACCTTTGACACACTTCCCAGTTCACTGGCCGGAAGCGTTACTTCTACCTCGGCAGGATCAATAACCGCTTTACCTAGCTGATAGCCTTCTGCAGGCGTACCGTTAGTAACCAGGGTAACCGGAAAAGATTTGGTATTCCGCAGCTCCACATGCACATTTACCTCATGAGGTATCATTTCGACCAGCGATACTCCGCTGGGAAGATCATAATTCAGCGGAAGCGTAGTATCCCCGGGTCCGATATCACTTAAATCGACCATAACGTTGTAGGCATCCGATAGTTTGAAATTAAGATCAGAGTTTTTCCCCCGGACCTCCATCCTTACACTATCCGCATCGAAGGTGTATACATACTTATCGTTATCAATGCCAACCTGTTCTATTTTAACATTCTCAATGATTTTGGACTGGGTGCTGACTGTGGTCTGGTTCGTAGGCGCGGTATCCACATGCACAATTGTCCATAAAATAACGCCGAAGACAAGAGCAAGAATTTTGTTGAAGTTGTTATTCTTCATCCACTTATCCATTGTTTTTGCCCCCTCTCCGTTTCCAGAAAGCAGAGCTCTTCTCCTTCAGCGGGGAAGATGCACTAAGTTCCTGATGGAGCTTAGAGATGAGCGATTCTTCCTTAATATCCCGCACAATTTGCCCGTTAATCGCCAGAGAAATCTTTCCGGTCTCTTCTGATACCACAACAGATACAGAGTCCGCCACTTCGCTGATCCCGATGGCCGCACGGTGGCGTGTCCCCAGCTCTTTGCTGATGAATGGATTCTCCGACAAGGGGAGATAACAGGCAGCAGCAGCAATTTGCCCGTCCTGCATAATCAGCGCACCATCATGCAGCGGCGTATTGGGAATAAAGATGTTGATCAGCAGCTCCGAACTGACGATAGAACGCATAGGAATGCCTGATTCGGTATATTCATTAAGACCCGTGTCTCTTTCAAAAACAATTAATGCCCCAATCTTTCGCTGTGCTAAATAATTCACGGCTTTAATGACCTCGCCGATTAGCCTGTTGATCTCCTCATCATTCTCTGAAGCCCGTCCAAAAAACTTACCCCGCCCAAGCTGCTCCAGCCCCCTGCGCAGTTCAGGCTGGAAGATGATAAAGATTGCAAAGATCCCGAAGGTGAATATCTGGTTCATAAGCCATTTCAGGGTGTACAGATCCAGGAGGGTGCTCAGCGCCCAAATAATGACCAGTACCAGTATCCCCTTGAGCAGCTGAACAGCCCGCGTACCGCGGACCATGTTCAGGACTTTATAGATAATATAGCTTACGATCAGAATATCAATTATATCTTTAATGGATTCTTTCCACGTTAGGTCAGTAAAATAACTCATGCCTAAAACCCCCGTCATTTCATATTAGCTGGGTTTATGTAAATTGTCTGTAAGATCTGTATCATATCTAGGTTATAACGTTCACGCTCAGGTTGCAAGTTTAGCTGCCTGGAGATTTCTTATAATGGAATTTCCAGGCAACAAAAAAGCGCCATCTTTCCGGAAAAAGAGGCGCAAATAATATTTCTGCATAAAGGGCCATGGTATTAACGGTAGCCAACTTCAGAGAACATGTTCGTCACTTTATACCAGAGCCAACTTACCGTTTGGTCTATGCTTTTGACTTGCCCGGAGATATGAGCAGTTGATGCCTGATAGAGAGACCCGTCAATTACCGTTACGTTACCGTTAACTTCGCCGTATACCTGGGTCTTACCGTTCTCCACTGTGAGATCGCCGGATATTGTTTTACCGGAAGGTACAATCACCGTATCACCTTTGATTACAACCTGGTCGAGGTCAGCGCCTCTGACGACAAGCTGCCTATCCTGATTCCAAAAAGTAACGGAGCTCATCAGCATCACAAGAATAAATAGGGACGCCGCCGTAAGGGCAGGGTGTCTTTTGATCCAGGTGACAAAGGCTCTCTCCTTCTTAGTTTTCGGTAATGAGTTCATAATCCGGCCCACAAGATCCTCTGAAGCCACCGGGTTATGGTGCATCAGGGAGAACATCAGCATATCGGTTTGTTCCAGTTCTTTGAACTTTGCACGGCAATCCGGACAGGATAGAAGATGCTCCTTCAATTCCCTCTGCTGCAGTTCGGGCAAGTCGTCATCCAAGTAATCATGCATCATAGAGACGGCCAGTTTGCATTCCATAGGAGCCAATCCTTTCATGAGTGCTATTTAATTATTTCAAGGCAAAGGGGCAGGGCGCATAAGACTTGCTTAACTTACATACGGTGCTCCCGGAAAGACGTTTCAAAAAAAACTTCAATTTTTACAATTTAGGGCCTAATTTTTTACGTAAAAATTCACGTCCGCGATGTACACGTGTCTTAATTGTCGTTACCGGCATATCCAGCACATCACTGATCTCCTGCAGCGACAAATCCTGCAAATAGCGCAAAATCATTACAGACCTGTATTTCACGGGCAGACTATCAATAGCCTCATAGATCAGCCCCTGTGTCTCTGAGAGCAGCAGTTCGGTCTCTGGGGTCACATTGTCACTCGGAATCATCGAATAGCCGTCAATGCCTTCCTGATCGTTCATTTCAGCATCGAGCGAATAGGTCGGCTTCCGCTTACGCAGCCTGTCTATACAAAGATTCGTTCCGATCCTATAAATCCAGGTTGAAAATTTCTGTTTATCATCATAACGGTCTAAATTTCGGTATACACGCAAAAAAGTTTCCTGAACAATATCCTCCGCTTCGTGCCGGTTGTTCAGCATCCGGTAAGCCAGATGATATATCTTGTCTTTATATAGTTCCACAAGCTCGGCAAATGCCCTTTGGTCGCCTTTCAAGGCGAGCTTTGTCAATCTGCCTTCCAAATTCTCCACCTGTTAACTCCCCCAGACTTGCCGCCCTTGGTAATCCATCTCTTGAATGTCCACGGTACAAGCATTTAAATCGTAATTCAAGTTTCAGTAAAAATCAAGGATTGTATTGTTACCTTGTATAGCTTCATCTGCGTTACGCTCTAATACATTGTTGCTTGCCCACATTCCTTCCCGGTAACAAATAGGATGGGCAGCATACTGAGAAGCGCTATAGCGCGGCGGCTTCAATAAATGGACCTGCACCTTCAGCAGCAAGGCTATAACAATACAAAACCCCCGTCCGCCTCATTGAGAGGGGCGGACGGGGGTTAGTATGAAGCGGCTGGGCCGGTTTCGAAAGAACCTCAATGCAAGCAAGGCAAGCGTAGACATATACTCTCTCACCTTAAAAGCCGGTAAAATCAGGTCCAGACAATCCAGGTATCAGCCTGTATTCCGGAGACCGGCGGCAATGCCGTTGATCGTAAGCAGTACTTCACGCAGAAGTTCAGCGTCATCACCCTCAACTTCTCGCAGGGCTCTGAGCTCCGATAACAGCTGCACCTGAAGGTAGCTGAGCGGATCAACGTATGGGTTCCGCAGACGGATGGATTCCTGAATAACCGGAACGTTATCCAGAATATCCTGCTGGCCGGTGATTTTAAGAATCAGTTCTGACGTTAGCTTGAACTCTGCTTCAATCTGACCGAAGATCCGCTGGCGGGATTCTTCATTTTTACCCATGGTGGCGTATTCCTTGGCAATAACCAGATCGGCCTTAGCAATCGCCATTTGGAGCGTATCAATCAGCGTGGTAAAGAAGGAGAAGTTCTCATACATAGTCTGCATGATTTTTAGGTTCTCTTCTTTCCCCTCATAGAAGCTCTGCAGTCCGGTTCCGGCAGCATACCAGGCAGGAAGCAGGTAGCGGCTCTGCGTCCACGCGAACACCCATGGAATTGCACGCAGGTCCTCGAAACGGTCACTGTTCTTCCGTTTGGAAGGGCGTGAACCAATATTAAGTTCTCCAACCTCAGGCAGAGGTGTCGATTCCTTGAAGAATGTCAGGAAATCCGGATCACGGAAGATCAGATCCTGGTATTTGTTTAATGAAACTTCGGAGATGCGAGCCACAATTTCATCCCATTTGGCTTCATACAGATCAGCTTGAGGCATTCTAGCATGAATAGCTGCAGTCACCAGTGCTGAGGTAGCTTGCTCTAGACTCCGGTAAGCAATCCCTTTCATCGAATACCGGGAAGATATCACTTCGCCCTGCTCGGTAATCTTAATCCCGCCGCCAATGGTTGAAGCAGGCTGGGCGAGAATACTGCGGTTCAGCGGCATGCCGCCGCGTCCGAGTGCACCGCCGCGTCCATGGAAGAACTTCAACTTGATGCCGAATTCATCTGCCGTAGCCGTAATCTGCTTGAGGGCAACACGCAGCTCCCAGTTCGCAGTCACTACACCGCCGTCTTTATTGCTATCAGAATAACCAAGCATAATCTCCTGGAGATCGTTCATCGCTCTAACCGCTTCACGATAGATCGGCATGCTGAGCAGAGTCTTCATGATCTCCGGTGCATTATGCAGGTCGTCAATCGTCTCAAAAAGCGGCACTGCCTGCAAAGTGCAGACGACCGTTCCATCATTATCTTTGCGGAACAAGCCAACCTCTTTGGAGAATACCATAACCTCCAGAATGTCGCTGGCTGCTTCTGCCATACTGATCAGATAACTGGTAATGCACTGTTTGCCGTATTCTTCCTGTGCCATAAAAATCGTACGGTACACTGCAAGACATTCCTCTGTACTCTCACTATAGGACTGGTACGGGGAAGTCAGCGGACGCGGATCATTGAGCAGCGATTCCAGCAGCTTTACCTTTTCCATTTCCGGCATATTGGCATAATCCTGCGTGATGTTCATTTTGGCCAGAATTTCCGCCATTGCATTTTCATGCTCCTGGCTATGCTGGCGGACATCCAGAGCCGCTGTGTGGAAGCCGAACAATTCCACCTGGCGGATAAGCTTCTTGATATAAGTGTCCGCAACATAATCGGCATAATGGTGACGCAGGCTGCGGTCAATTACGTTCAAATCATCTATGAATTGCTGCGGTGATGAGTAGCGTTCAGGAGTGCCTTTTTTCTCATCGTCAAGCACATTTTGTGTCTTTGAGATCATATAGCTTAACTTGATCCGGTAAGGCTCATTGTCATTTCGCCAGGCATCAACCCGGTTAAGGTTAATAATGTTCCGGTCTTTTTCGATGGAATCCACCAGTTCGGTAGTGACACTTACAATGCTTGTACTAAAGCTCAGATACTGCATCAGTTCACGCATAATACGCTGATATTCCCGGATCGCAAGTTTACGTTGCAAACGTAGGGTCTGAAGAGTAACAGCGGCTGTTACCGAAGGATTTCCGTCACGGTCCCCGCCGATCCATGATCCAAAACGCAGATAAGTCGGTACATGCCAGTTCTGACCCGGATAATATTTACTCAAACATCGTTCAAGCTCTTGATACACATCCGGCAGCACTTGGAAAATCGTCTCATGGAAATAGTACATCCCATTACGTACTTCATCGAGCACAGTAGGTTTGCGGTCGCGCAATTCATCCGTCTGCCACAGGGTAATAACTTCATTCAGCAGCTTCTCGCGGAGCTGTTCCCGTTCACGGAACGTTAACGTTGGATTGTCTAAGCCCATTACATCGTCGGATATCCGTTTGTGGATATCGAGAATAGCCCGCCGCATTGCTTCCGTAGGGTGAGCCGTCATGACCAGCTCCAAAGACAAGCCGTTCATGATTTCATGAACATCTTCTTGGGAGAAATCCCGCTCGCGCAGCTCCTGAATCGCACTCTCGATAGAACCCGGCTGTACCGTGTCCCCCGCTGAGCGTTCATAGTCACGTTTACGGCGAATCCGGTGATTCTGCTCGGCGATATTCACCAATTGGAAATAAATAGCGAACGCTCGTATCACTTGGTGACGATTTTCAGGATCCAGTGAATTAATCAGCTCTTTAAATTCATTGTGCAGTTCAGGCAAAAACAATGAGCGCAGTGATTTGCTGGTTTCGCGGATCTTCTCCACGATCTCCAGCAATTCGTTGCCGCCTTGATGTACCAAGACTTCGCCCAAGATATTCCCCAGGAACCGTACGTCACGCCGCAGCAGATTGTTGGAATTGCTTTTGCTGACAGCTGTCGTAAGTTCGGTCATGCTGCTCCCCCCATCCTCTTCCGGATCAATGTCCTTAACATTGTCTATTCGAAGCTTTCCTCATATCATACAGTAAAACCACTAGGAAATCTCCAACTTATTGCGCTGTAAAGCGTTGCAGTAATTACGATTATACACCAAATTCATTCATTATACAGTCATAAAATATTAATGTACCTATACTAAATTAGAATGGCTGGGTTAATCCGTATTTATGTGCAAGGTTTACACAGCGTGTAGGTATTGATTGCATTATACACGTATTGAAGAAGAATAGAAATCGGGGTTTATGATATCCTATGAGAGGCAAGCGAAGTTTGAAATTTATAACAAAAAACTCCTACCGGAGTAAGAGTTTTGTCAGCCTAGGCTGAAGTATCGGGATGACACGATTTGAACATGCGACCCCCTGGTCCCAAACCAGGTGCTCTACCAAGCTGAGCTACATCCCGAAAATATATAAAATTATGGAGCGGGTGATGGGAATCGAACCCACGCTATCAGCTTGGAAGGCTGAAGTTCTACCATTGAACTACACCCGCAAAGGTGAAAATCGGGATGACACGATTTGAACATGCGACCCCCTGGTCCCAAACCAGGTGCTCTACCAAGCTGAGCTACATCCCGTTAATATAATTGATGATTCATAGAAAAATATAAAATGGCGCGCCCTGAGAGATTCGAACTCCCGACCTTTTGATTCGTAGTCAAACGCTCTATCCAGCTGAGCTAAGGGCGCAAAAATCATGGAGCGGACGACGGGAATCGAACCCGCGACCCTCGCCTTGGCAAGGCGATGCTCTACCGCTGAGCCACGTCCGCAAATAAGTGGTGCGCGTGAAGGGACTTGAACCCCCACGTCTTACGACGCCAGATCCTAAGTCTGGTGCGTCTGCCATTCCGCCACACGCGCATAGTACAAGTTTTA
>CAKMKL010000253.1 GCA_927443375.1 uncultured Paenibacillus sp.
GAGCAGTATTGATCCGGATGTGCGCGTGGATGGCATTCAAGGCGGATACGTGGATCTGGACGGAGAGAACCTGAAGCTGCATATTTTCCTGGACCGCTCGGTTGTCGAAGCCTTTGCCAATTACAAGAAAAAACTGACAACCCGCGTCTACGTGGGGAGATACGATTCCTTGGGCTTGCAGGTTTGGGCCGACAACGATATAACTGTCAAGTCAATGGAAGTATGGAATATGAATGCGTTGACGGGTGAGCCGGCTGCTCCAGTCGATGTACCTGACAACTGGGATAACTCGGTGTATACCGATATTACAGATCTGCCCAATCATGATTTTGCCAATGGAGACTTGACCGGTTGGATCACGGAAGGAAACGCTTTCCAGGATGTTCATGTGACCGATGCTCAGTTTTTCTGGGACACGATTTACTTTAATCCGTCGCATAAAATTCCAGGCGGCTATCATTTGTGGGGCTTTAACGAGGAAGCCGGCGGTGACAGCTTAACGGGAACACTGAAATCACAGAATTTCGTCCTGGGCGGGAACGGCAAGATCAACTTTCTGGTCAGTGGCGGGCGTGATATCGATAAGCTGTATGTTGCGCTGGTCCGGGTATCGGACGGTAAAGAACTATTTAAAGAAACTGCCACCAACTATGAGGAGTATCAACGGAAGATCTGGGATGCATCACAGTATATCGGCCAGGAGCTTTACATTAAGGTGGTTGACCAATCTACAGGCGGTTTCGGACATATTAATGTCGATGATTTCAATGTACCGGTTAAGGTGCAGAATCCGGCCAATCCGACAGATCCGACAGATCCGACAGATCCACCAGCACCTGTCCCTACCAGTCCTCCGGCTAATCCTGTGCTCCCTGGAAGCAAACCTGATGGTCAGAGCAGTCAGAGCAGCTTGAATTTCGAAATGTCCAAGGGTGAGCGGCAGGTGCTGTTTCCGGTAACAATGGCTGCAAATAACGGCAAGAATACACTTAAGGTTAAAAGCTCAGATGTGGAGATTGAAGTTCCTGCAGAGGTATTGAAGGATCTGGAGGCAATGGTTACGGACAGCGAGCTTGGGCAGGCGAAGATCTCTTTTGAAGTGGATACTTTATCTTCAGAGCAGAGTAAAGAGCTGGTTGGGCAAGCTGGACAAAAGAATCAGGCAGCCATCTCTGCAGCCGGAGAGATCTACGACTTCAAATTGTCTATTGTAAAAGCCGATGGAATGAAACTGACTCTTGAGAAGTTTTCCAAACCTATCACAATCAGTTTGAGTCCGCAGGAGAATTCCAACCGGAATCTGACGGGTATTTATTACATCGCTGATGACGGCAGACTGGAATATATGGGTGGAACCTATGCGGACGGTAAATGGACGGCTAAGGTGAGTCATTTCAGCAAGTACGCCGTCCTTACTTATGATAAATCATTTGAAGATGTGAATGCCTCCTACTGGGCCTATGATGTTATAAAAAGGATGGCTGCAAAGCAAATTGTCCTGGGAGTGAGTGAAACGGCATTCGCACCAAAGCAAAATGTAAGCAGAGCTGAGTTCGCTTCTCTGATCACTCGTGCACTCGGATTAACAGGAACGAACTTAACTACATTCGAGGATGTATCACCCACGAAGTGGTATGCTTCCTCTATTGCAGAAGCATACGAAGCGGGAATTGTCACTGGAAGAAGCAAAGATACCTTTGCGCCGGAGGACACCATAAGTCGTGAAGAAATGGCGTCCATGATTTACAAAGCATATCTGTTTCATACAGGACAGAAGGCTGATGTGAATCGTCAAAGCAATTTCAAGGATGCCGGTTCGATAAGCGACTGGGCTTCAGGTGCAGTGGCTGCTTTACAGGAGCTTGGGATAGTTGACGGGCGCGGCAATCAGGTATTCATGCCTCATGAAACGGTGAATCGTGCGGAGAGCGCGCAAATCATCTCGCTGCTGCTGGATGAAGTCAATAAATAACGGTTAAGGGAAAGCCGGGGGAAGCAAGGTGATGTCCGCCTTCGCCATGACTCCGGCTTTCTCTAATTTATACTGAGTATCATCTTACTCAAGAAGGAGTTCACACAATATGACTGAAGTGGAGCCAGAACAGAGCGTTTATACGTATAGAAGCCTTGTGAGAAGACTATATGATCTTGAAGCACTAGCAGTTCCTCCGCAGGCCGGTGAGAAGTCGGGTTGTTTCTCCAGTTATGATCGGAGATCCATTTATAACGCCGAGACGGGGCTATACGAGGATTGGGGAGCTAACGATGACGGGGGAGGCTTTCTCCGCCAGGAGGGTGAGAGTATTGTGGCCTTGGAATTGGATGGACCCGGTGTACTCTGGAGAGTATGGTCAGCTCTTCCCAAGGAAGGGCACATCCGGATTTTTATCGATCATTCTGATACACCAGTGATCGATCAACCCTTCCGTGATTATTTTGACAGATTTAATCGAGAGGATGCCCCGGCCAACTTTCCCAATTTGGCACCTACGCTGTCACGAGGAAGAAATTGTTTTATCCCCATACCTTTTCAGCAACATTGCAAAGTCCTTCTGGACAAAGGCTGGGGCGCTTATTATCACATTACTTATACTACGTTTCCTTCCAATATCCGTGTGCCTTCCTTTAACGGCAGCATAGATAAAATGTCGGCTATTGTGCTAGCTGAAGCGGACCGGATTTTACAGCAAAGGGGAACCCGGTCTTTTAAAGAAACGGAAGGAGCCTCTGGCGGGAACGTTACAGTAACCGTAAATGTTCCGGCAGGCAGCAAAGCCGTACTGTTTGACAAACAAGGGGCTGGCGCTGTTTCTATGATCCGTATCAGAACTGATATTGGAAGGCAGAGCGAGGAGCGACAGCGGAGTTTGGTCCGACAATTGGCTATTTCAATGAAATGGGATAATGAAGAGAATCCTTCTGTATGGGCGCCTTTAGGTGATTTTTTCGGCAGCGCGCCAGGGATTAAGCCATATCGTTCCCTGCCTCTGG
>CAKMKL010000254.1 GCA_927443375.1 uncultured Paenibacillus sp.
AGAGCGAAAAAACTGGTTTCTGGAGAATCTTCCCTTGGCCGTACTCAGCGCGTTAATTATTCCCGGGATATTTCAGGTGGATGAAGAGGCCCCGATAGTCGGGATTGCAGCAACCAGGAGGAAACGGCGGCTGAGATGCAAATCGCCAGATTTCTTGTGTTACGCCGGATCTGAGGGATGACCAGTGCAATAAGCAAAGCGTAAAGGGAAGTATTCAGCGCCGGCAGAATATCAGCGGGAATATAACCTGCGAGCAAGATCCCTGCATATGTTGAGATTAGAGTGACGGCGTATGGCGGGACTTCTAGCCCCAGCAAGTAAGGAAGAGAATGATTGCCTGCATCTTTGCGGTTTTTGTCTGACATCATGCTTACCGCATACACTTCTTCCGTTAGCCCGAACCCAACAAGTCCCTTGTGAAAGGGTCGTGATTTCCGGTTCAGCCTGGAAGAGAACGACATACTTATAAAAAAGTATCTTAAATTTATGATCAGTGTGAGCAGCAGAATAATAGGTGCGGCGGTCCCCGCTGCCATCAATTTGGCAGCAATAAACTGGCTTGCTCCAGCATAGACCAAGGCGGATAGAAGGAATACTTCCAGGTCGCTTAAGGAGAGGGCTTTTCCTACAAGGCCGAAGGTGATGGATGCCGGGATATATCCTATAACAATGGGAACAGAATCAAGAATACCTTTCTTCACTTGCCTGATAGGTTCTGTCACGATCCGTGAAAACCTCCCCAGTATGTAATTCAAAGGTATGCATAGGAGAATCCTTATGAATAAAAGCCCATTCAGATCTTCCTGCTCCGGTGAAAGGCTGCAGCAATTCATTTAAAAGAAACGTGGTTGCCTCTACAAGCACTTTAGCTTCTTTATGGACAGCTTCAATCGTAAACAGCATTTGTGAGGATTCGGTGGTTGTTTTAATGTGATCACTCTGTCGCCAGTTCCAACGCCGGGAGTGTGCTCTCAATGAATGATCCGCATAAATAATCTCACCGGCTGAAGGATACTCATATTCATCCACTTTTCCAATCGGCAAGAATTGCTCATTTCCCACAGCTCTTCTGATAACAAATTCTTGTATATCAGAGATATCACAGGAAGCTATGGGTGTGCGGCATTTCAAGGATATAGCATTGCATAAATTCACTAGCGTATTGATTCGGGCCAATGCCCCCTGTTCAACTACACGTCTTATGAGAGATTCTGCAGCGCAAGGGTATCTTGCGGGTTTGACACCAAATTGACTGTAAACCTTTCGCCAAGCAGCAATTGTTGGAATTTCACTAACTGTATCTTTTTGCAACCCTGAGTTTATGATTTCCTGTTCCATATGAGTGAGCAATGCATTCACTTCAGAATCCTTGTCTAAGTTTGCAATATGAGAAGTGGCGATCAGCCCAACATGTAAATCCGGGGCAATGTTAAAGACATCCTCCGAAAATTCAACCTTAAACACTCTGCTGCTCTCATCTTTCCTGGTATGGATTTGATTCATCTTGCTCCTCCTTCACTTCACTTCACTTCACTGCATTGCAGCACTGCATGGAATATTATACCTTATATACACTTTATTTATATATTACCAATTGTAAGCCAATGGACCATACCAATTCTCTTTTGATCCGGTACAGTTGTACAAACAGAAACGGTACCGCCCTCGAATAGGACGGTACCGTTAAATAAAATTGATTATGATTTACAGCGCTTATAGGGGTATAATGTGGATTGTTTAGAGAAATTCTGCGGTTAACAACAGGTTAACCTGTAATTACGAGACGTGGCTCAGCTTAGTAGGGCGCTTGCTTCGGGAGCAAGAGGTCGCAGGTTCAAATCCTGTCATCTCGACCATCCTAATATAATGTTAAGACAACACTCTAACGGATTTGTAATCCTGAAGGGGGTTGTCTTTTTTATGCTCACAACCAACTCACTCTGATGAGCGGGCATGCCAAGCCTTTAGCATCTCCTCAGCCTTTTGCGGATCATTTATGAGCAAAGTCCGGTACTCCAGCATCCAGTTAAGGGTGACCAGCATTTGGTCGTATTCTTCCTTCTTGCGTTCAATCTCCTGTTTCTTGCCGTGAATCCACTCAATGATCTGCAGGTTGGTACGCGCATTGGTGTCGTGGTCCTGCAGAGCTTCCTTAAGTTCGGCCAGCGAACAGCCGATGGACTGGAACTTCTTGATGAGCTTCAACCGTTCGACAGCTTCTTCCGAATAGTTGCGATAATTGTTGCTTTCCCGCCCGACATGCCGGTTATCCAGCAAGCCTTCCTTTTCATAAAAACGGATCGTATGGATCGTTAATCCCATCTTCTCTGCCAGTTCCTGAATTTTCATCATCATTTCTCCTTTAGGCCGCTTGCCCTAGAGTTCACTTCATAGTTTATGCTTGAACTGTTCAGCCAGTCAATTACTGAAGGAGGGAAATAATATGCATATTTTTGTTACAGGAGCAACAGGGTATATCGGTTCTGCAGTCGTCCGGGAATTGACCGGTGCGGGCCATACAGTGACGGGTCTTTGCCGTTCTGAAGCGAAGGCTGCGGGTTTAAAGGCGGCGGGAGCCGGGACGGTGTACGGCACGCTGGAGGATCTTGATACGCTGCGCAGTGCCGCCGCTGCGGCGGACGGTGTGATTCATCTGGCGTTCACTAATGATTTTTCCGACTTTGACGGTGCGCTGGCCCTTGATTTGCGGGCTGTTCAGGCCATGGGTGCAGCGCTCGAAGGCACGGGGAAGCCGTTTATTACTACAGCCCACGCCAACGGAACTGCAGTTGACCAAGCAGTACTCGCATTGGCAGGGCGGGGAATCCGGTCAGCCATCGTCTCCCTATCCCCTTCCGTGCATGGCGAAGGCGATAGAGGCTTCGTGCCGATGATGATCAACATTGCCCGGGCGAAGGGCTTCGCCGCCTACATCGGCGACGGAAGTAACCGCTGGCCGGCAGTGCACCGCCTAGATGCGGCAGTTCTGTACCGACTGGCGCTGGAATCTGCCCCGGCGGGCTCACGGCTGCTTGGTGCAGGCGATGAAGGTATTCCGCTTCGCGAAATCGCCGGGGTCATCGGGCGCCATTTAAACATACCGGCGGTCAGCATAACAGCTGAAGAAGCCGCCGGCCATTTCGGCTTTCTTGGCGCTATTGCGGCACTCGATCTCGCAAGCCTGCACAACACTGCCCAGGCAAGCCCGGCAACACAGGAGCTGCTGGGCTGGAAGCCGGAGCAGCCCGGGCTGCTCGCCGACCTCGGGGAGGGTCATTATTTTGCATGAGCGTCTGATATGTATTAAAAAATAAAATGAAGACCCTTTTGCAAGGGCCTTCATTTTTATTAGACAGAACGATTCAGCTAGTGCTTACAGCCCCCAAATCCGGTACACAATCACCGCTGCTTCCGCACGGGTGAGTGTATCGTCCGGTGCGAGCAGACCGTTCTTGCCTGTGACAACACCGGCTTTAACCAGCAGGGATGCGCTTTCTGCAGCATATTCTGATACTTCCGCTGCATCCGCGTATGCATCCAGACTTCCGCTGCCGGCGGCCTCTTTACCTGCTGCCGCCAGCGCGCGCGCAGCGAGCACCATCATTTCCTGACGGGAGACCGGGCGGTCCGGCCGGAAGGAGTTGTCAGCATAGCCCGTGATGAGACCAAGCTGCTTGGCGATGGCTAATTCATTCCTATAATAAGCGTCTGCCGGGATATCGGTGAAGCCCGCAGCAGCTTGCCCTGTACCCTTCAGCTCAAGGGCTCTCACCAGCAGCGTGATGAAATCAGCCCGGTTAACGGAAGTTGCCGGGGAGAAGCTGTCCTCACCAGTACCTTGAACGATACCCCGGGGATTGCTCCGGGGTTGTTCATTTCAAGAAAATGGGTTACTTTTGTGGAACAATCTGAAGGAAAACAAAAAACTCTTGCCCTAAAAGGGGTATTTTATCGGGGGCTTACAGAAATTTATT
>CAKMKL010000255.1 GCA_927443375.1 uncultured Paenibacillus sp.
ACAACTGACCGGGGACTATGGATGTCGCGGATCAAGGCTGTGGAGCTGTCCACCATGGACAAGATCCTCTTCCTCGACGATGATGTCGAAATCCCCGGTCAGTTGTTTTGCTGAAGTAGATAAGGGGATAGCCGCATGAGTGTAAGTATTGTAGTTCCTATGTACAATTTAGAGCATTATGTAACGCCCTTGCTGCATTCACTCCTGGAGCAGAGCGAGAAGCGGTTCGAATTGATTCTGGTCGACGACGGGTCTACCGACAGAACCTATGCGGTCGTGAACAGCTTCCTGGAGCAGCATCCCAGTCTGCAGGCCAAGCTGATCCGCACAGCCAATGCAGGCGTCAGCGCCGCCAGAAACACCGGACTGGCCGCAGCTGCCGGGGATTATGTGCTATTCCTGGACGGAGATGATTATGCTGACAGCAGCCTGGTACAGAGAATCAGCAGCTCTGCCGGGCCGGACGTGATCTGCTGGGGCTACAACCTGGTCCGTGAGGATCAGTCGACGATTGTAAGCTTCACTTCTGCCGCGAGCGATACTACGGGCAGCGAAGCATTGCAGAATATTTTTATGCACAAAAGCCTGAGAATCTGGACCGGCAGCATTGCCTACAAGCGCAGCTTCCTGCTTGATCACGGCATCCGCTATACAGAGCGCTGTGTAAACGGCGAGGATCAGGAGTTCATCTATAAAGCCTTATCCAGAGCTGTACGGGTAGTCTCTCTCCCGGAGGTTCTGTCTTATTATGTACAGCGGACTTCCTCCATTACCGGTACGTATAATGTAGGCAAGTTCGATGTCGTCGCTGCCTTTAAACGGGTGGATGAATATTTCAAAGCCCATCCCTTCAGTGAAGCTGCCGCTATATCGGAGCTGCTAATGAACAGGGAAATGACCGAGAACTATTTCTACAACCTCAAAACCTGTCTGAACGGCACTACCGGAGCGGATATCCGCAGCCTGCTTGAAGATATCGGGCGCGCCTATCCCGGATTACCCCAGGAGATGAAGCTGATTATGAAGCACTACCAGGGGGATGACCGGCAGCTTGCACTGCACATCAAGGCCTTCTTAATTTCCCCGCCTTTATACGCGCGGTTGATCCGCTTCGACCGGAGCTGGATCCAGTTCAAACACAAGCTCAAAACCGTGATTTCCAGAAAGGAAATTAAGATATGAAGAAGATGATGATCTGCGCATATACCGAATTCAACCTCGGTGACGATTTATTCATTAAGGTACTCTGCGAACGTTACCCGGATACGCGCTTTATGATTATTGCTCCGCGTCTTTACAAGCTGGTCTTCAAGGACATTAAGAACCTCAAGGTCTATGCTTCCGATTCCGTGCTGTTCCGGGGCGTTAACTATGTCTTCCGCAAGCTGAAGCTGCATCCTAATTTTGTGCAGAGGCTGCTCGGGGATCAATCTGATGGAACCGTGCATATCGGCGGGTCTATTTTTATGCAGGGCGAGGGCTGGGCGGAATATGTCGCTGCTGCCGAGGACGTCCGTAACAAGAGCAAACCTTACTATCTCATGGGTGCCAATTTCGGCCCGTTTACCGATGAGGGCTATGTCCAGCACTACCGGAAGGTGTTCCCGGAATATACAGACGTCTGCTTCAGGGAGCAGTACTCCTATGATCTGTTCAAGGATCTGGACAATGTGCGGATGGCTCCGGATATTATTTTTCAGCTAAAATATGATGGTGCCGAACCCCCAGCGGAGAAGAACGGCGGCCAAGGCCGGACGATTGCGATCTCAGTAATCAAGCCCTCTTCCAAGGCTTTAACCGGGTTTGACGACCTCTATTATGAAAAAATGAAAGATGTTGCAATCCATTTCATTCAGCAGGGTTATGCCGTGCATTTCATGTCGTTCTGCCAGCATGAGGGTGACCAGGAGGCGATTACGCATATTCTTGGCCTCATCCCCGCTGAGTATCAGGGACAGACTCATGTGCATCTCTATAAAACAGATATTGATGATATTCTCGCCGCGTTATCGGATGCCAGCTTTATCGTCGCCTCCCGATTCCATGCGATGATTCTCGGCTGGGTCTTCGGCAAACCGGTCTTCCCGATCGCCTACAGCAAAAAAATGATCAACGTCATGCAGGACGCCTATTTTGACGGCAAATATACGGATTTCGCCCATTTGGCGGAGCTCACTCCGGAAATGGTCTATGATAGCATGGCCACGAACACCATCGATGTGACTTTGCAGGCCAACCAGGCCGAGAAGCATTTCGAACAATTGGACGCTTATCTGGCTCCGGCACCCTTTGCCCTGGAAGGGAGACGCAGCTATGAAAGCTAAACGGAGCGTGCTGAACCTGGGCTTCGGTCTTGCCAGCCAGGTGATCACCATTATCCTCGGCTTCTTCATCCCGCGGCTGATTATGGTCAACTACGGCTCGGAAGCGAACGGTCTAATCGCCTCTATTGTGCAGATTATCAGCTATTTCGCCCTGCTTGAAGCCGGAATCGGCGCAGCTTCGCTGCAAGCCCTCTATAAGCCTATTGCCGCGGGTGACCGCGGGCAGATCAATTCGATACTCGCCGCCTCGTCCAGCTACTACAAAAAAACCGGGATTTATTACTTCATCTCTGTTGTCCTGCTGGCCGTCATTTATCCGCTTGTTATCCATTCCGAGATCAGCGGTATAGCGATTATGGCGATTATTCTCTTCTCAGGCCTTGGCGGAGCGATCAATTATTATTTCCAGGGTAAATTCCGTATCCTGCTGATCGCCGAGGGCAAAAGCTATGTAGAGACCTCCATCGTCACGATTGCAAACATTCTCAACAATGTGGTGCGGATCATCCTGCTGCTGCAGGGTGTGAACATTATCGCCGTGCAGGCCTCCTTCTTCGTGCTGACGCTGCTGCAGATCGTTGCGTTCTACTATTATTCGCGGAAGCATTATAAGTGGATTGATCTGAACCAGAAGCCGGACTTCGCAGCCATCGGGCAAAAAAGCTCGGTTATGGTGCATGAAATTTCCTATCTCGTCTTCCGCAATACGGATGTGCTGATCCTGACGATCTTCACCAACCTGAAAATTGTCAGCATCTACGTGATGTACAATATGATCTTCACCATAGTCGACAACATCGTCCAGACGGTGAACGGAAGCATCAAATCCGCGCTGGGGCAGAGCTATCATGAAGGCAAAGAGGCTTTTGTAAAGTTCTACGATGCCTACGAGGTATATTTCATGGGCCTGATCTTCTCCATCCTGACCGTAGTGTACATTGTAATCCTGCCGTTCATGCGCCTGTATACCGCCGGGGTCAACGATGTGAACTATATCGATTTCTGGCTGCCGGTCCTGTTCGTGGTCATCAAGCTGCTGACGAATGCCCGGACCTCGTCCAACAATCTGATTACGATCGCCGGACACTTCCGCAATACCCAGTTCCGCTCGATTCTGGAATCGGCGATCAACCTGGGGTCTTCGGTTATTTTCGTGATCTTCTTCGGCATTTACGGCGTGCTGATGGGCACGATTGTTGCCCTCTTATACCGTTCAATCGACATAATCGTCTATGCCAGCAGAGTGCTGCTGGAGCGCAGCCCTTGGGTGACTATCCGCCGCTGGCTGACCAATGTCGCTGTGTTCGCCGCTATTGTCACTGCCGCTGACCTCATCAATATCAAAATGACTTCCTACACCGCTGTCATTCTGTGGAGCGTCCTGCTGGGTATTATCATCCTGCCCCTCTATTTCCTAATCGGCTCCCTGATGGAGCGGGAAGTCTCCCGCTACGCCTGGGGCTACGCCAGAAGCGCCTTCACCAAGCTGCGGCTTAAACGCAAGATTGCGGCGGGGCAAAGGGCCGGGGCTTAACTGTAATAACTTTTTAGACAAGAACCATACCTTTAGGAGGGCTGAATATGGATCACAGCGAAGGATTGCATCAGGCCGGCTACCGGTTACTGCATCAGCTCCATAACGATATTCAGCATCCGCCCGCACGGGTGCTGTCCCGCGAAGACATCGTCACCAAATGCCGGAATATCAGCAGCGGCGCAGCCAATAACGCGGAGAAAGATGCGCTGGATACGTTAACTGGAGTCATTGAAGCCTACTTGTCAGGGCGTGCCTCGGCGGATGCGCTGCAGTTCTATTGTTCGGAGCAGTTCAATACGGACATAGGCAAAGAGTTCCCGGAGCTCCTGTCAGGGCTTGAGAAGCTGCGGATGAATGCACCGGAGAGTACGCCTGCAGCATCCGCAGGTCCGGCCGGCCTTCCCAAGATTAGCGTGATTATCACCACATATAATAGAAAAGACTTCCTGAACCAGGCGATTAACAGCATTCTGCGCCAGGATTATCCCCATAAAGAGATCACCGTCATCGATGACTGTTCCAGCGACGGAACGGATGCCATGATGGCTGCCAGCTTCGGGGAGGAACCGCGTGTCATTTATATGCGCAGCGAAACCAATCAGGGGCCGGGGAACAACCGGCGCAAGGCGTTCGCCGCTCACGGCGACGGAGAGTACATCCTGTTCCTGGACGATGATGACTATCTCATTGACTCCGGCTATTTCAGCAAGGCCGTAAGCTTCCATAAGCTCCACCCGGAAATCTCTTTTGTCGCGGCTAATGTCTTCATGGAATATTCCAAGACGCAGCAGCTCAAAATCTCCAGCCTGGGACTGCGCAGCATCACGCCTAAGCAGGACTATTTTACAAATTTCGAGCAACAAAACTATCCCAAGCCCGCCTCCACGCTCACGACCATCTTCAAGCGGGAAGCACTGATGGCGATGGATATCCTGAATATGAACATGGTCAACGACGCATCGATTTATCTGCGCGCGCTGCTGATCGGCGATGCCGGATTTATCGACACGATTGCCGGAGTTTACCGGATCCACGGCAACAATATCACCTTCAATCTCAGCCAGTCCTTCCTGATTGAGAATCTGGAGGAGAAGCGGCTGATCCGCAATATGGCCATTGAACGCTACGGCTACAGCAAGGCGGAAATGAACGAGTGGTTCAACCACAACGTCTATGACACCATCTCGTATTATCTGATGAACTCGGCCAAAAGCCATACCGATTTCAAGTTCATGTACAGCTGGTCCCGCACCCATTGCCCCAAAGCCTACAGCCAGCTCAAACGCGAGTTCCGCACCAAGCTGATGAAAAAGCAGCTGTTGCGCGTTTCTTTTGTAAGAACGCTGTTGAACCGGTAACGGCCGTCTGTGGAACGCTCCATATCGCTCACACCGAAGACACCCTTAGGGTGTCTTTTTTAGTAGAGGAAAAGAGCTCCCGTTCCTTGATCCGGATGGCAATAAAATTTTACTGTTAGAAACTTAAAGCCCAAAAAAACGGCACCCTCCTTATTCGGAGGATGCCGGATTATCATTTAAGCTTCCTTCAGCAGCTGATCGAGCAGTCCGAACGCTTCTTTCAGCTTCGTTTTGGAAATCCCGCCGTAAACATCGCCGATGCTCAGCTCATAATAACAGGAGTTTGCTCCGGTTTCCTTCAGCCTTGCGGCAAGGGCTACACCCGTCTGCGCACACACTTCGATTAGAATCGGCTCTGCCTGCTCTTTGGACAAGGCAAAATGGACATGGAACATGTTCGACACCGGCACTTCCGGCAGCGTAGACACCTTGTGGCAAGCGTTGAACAGAGCTGCAAGCTCCTTGGCTTCCATGTAATATTGAGCCATCCGGCCGGCCCGCTGCCGGTAGTAATATTGGGCGGGAATAATATACGGATACAGGCTGATCAGATCGCCGCCATGCCGCCGCTTCCAGATCTTAGAC
>CAKMKL010000256.1 GCA_927443375.1 uncultured Paenibacillus sp.
GAATGTGCGGCAGCTTCCGGTAGGACTGCTGTATCATCAGACGATGAGCATTCTGAAGAGTATGGGCTAAGCCGAGCCGGAGGATCTGAAGGAGGCGGTCCTGAGCCTGCCTTCCTTCCGGGGAATTGATCCCGCTGATTACGATACGTTTATGGAATATATGATCGGCATGGGTCATATCGAAATGATGGAGGAAGGCACGGTGCTGATTGGGCTGGCCGGGGAGAAGATCGTGAACAACTTCCGCTTCTATGCGGTGTTCAAGGACGATGAAGAGCATGTAGTGTACAACGGCACCGAGGAAATCGGCTCCATTACGACGGTCCCTCCGCCCGGCTATTGCTTCACCCTTGCCGGCAAGCTGTGGAAGATTGAGGAGGTTGACACCCGCCACAAAGCGGTCTATGTCAAAAGCTCGCGCGGCAAGGTCGACACCTTATGGCTGGGTGCAGGCGGCGATGTGCATACCCGCATCATGGCCAAGATCCGCGAGGTGCTGGGATCAACGGTACTCTATCCGTATCTTGCGCCAAGCGCAGCAGCAAGGCTTGAACGGGCGCGCCGTCTGGCCAAGGAGAGCGGCCTGCTGACGCGCGAAGTACTGCCCGCTGGCGGCGATTCCATGTTCATTCTGCCCTGGGCCGGAAGCCGGCAGTTCCGCACACTGGAGCGCCTGCTGAAGAACAACCTCAAGGGCCGGCTCGGGCTTCGTTCCATCGTGCCGATGGAGCCGTATTATATGGTTGTGGCCGGACGTACAGACCCCGAAACACTAGAGGAGGAGATCATTGCCGAGAGCACCGCGGCAACCGACCCGCTGTCTCTGCTCGGGCCGGATGAGGCGCCTTACCTCGGGAAGTATGATGAATTCATTCCCCATGATCTGCTGCGCAAAGCCTTTTCACTGGACGGGCTGGATGTTCCCGGACTACTGAGTGTCTTGAAGAAGTGGCAGCGGGGACAATAACAATACCATTGACTATTTCACTAGCTCAGCTGAACTTACGTTCTGTAGGCTTGTTCATACTTAGCAGTTTCACACATGTAAATCACATGGCAGAAGCGGTAGCTATAAAAGGGATTGATCTCTTTTGGCTGCCGCTTTTTGCTTTCCCCGTCCTCCGGAAGAAACGATAAACCGCCGTAGAACGGGCTTTCAAAGGATAAGACGGATATATAGAAAAAACAAACATTTATTCTGTAGTTCGCACCTTGTTGGAAGCGCTTAATCAGATGATAATAGGCCTATCACGAGTTAGGGGGCATTAAACAAATGGTCAAAACAAAAATGCAGAAATCATTTGCAATCGGATTAACCGCAGTAATGGCACTCAGCCTGGCAGCTTGCGGGAACTCGGACAATAACAGCAATGAAGGCGCAGCCACTAACGCACCGAAGAGCACTGACAGCGGCAACACAGCTACAGCAACTACGGACAGCGGCAAAAAGGTAACACTCACCTTCCAGAACATCTATCCCGACCCGGCTACACCAGCTTACAAAATGATTCATGAGCTGACGGACCAGTACATGAAGGAACATCCAAATGTCAAAATCGAGCTGGATACCCTGAACACAGACCAGCAAAAAGTGAAACTGAAAACACAGGCTGCTTCTAAAGAAGTACCTGACATTACGATTGTTAACCCGGCCGCACAAATGAAGCCTTTTGTTGACGCCGGATTGTTCGCACCGCTGAACGATATGCTGGAGCAGAACGGCCTGAAGGATACCTACCAGGAAGGTCTGCTGGACTACTACAGCTTCGACAACAATGTATATGCGCTCCCTGACGGCAACAATATCGAAGTGGTTTACTACAACAAGGAACTCTTCGACCAAGCCGGAATCAAGAATACACCAACTACCTTCGAAGAAATGCTGCAGGATGTCAAAATCCTGAAGGATAAAGGCATTACCCCAATGGCCATCGGTGAAAAGGATTCCTGGACAGGTTCGTTCCTCTTCATGAACATCCTGCTGCGCACCAATGGCGGTCCCGGATTCCTCCAGGATGTGCTGGACGGCAAGAAAACCTTTGAAGATCCGGCCTTCATTGAAGCTGTAGACGCGTTCCAGCAGCTGGTTCAGGCAGGTGCATTCCCTGACGGTGCAACTTCAATTGATGCCAATGCCGGCGGTAACATTTTCAAAACCGGTAAAGCCGCAATGTGGTCCATCGGATCCTGGGAAACAGGCGCCATTGACGCTTCTTCTGTAGCCGGTAAAGTTGGAGCCTTCCAATTCCCTACAGTTAACGGCAAGGGTGACCCTAACGAATTCATGCTCGCACCAGGCAGCGCATTTGCAGTATCGGCTAATAGTGAACACCTGCAGGAAACCAAAGATTTCCTCAACTTCTTCGCTTCCGAATATCCTAAGAAACAATTTGAATTGAAAAATGCTGTAGGTATCGGTCAAAAGGTAGACGGTGATTTGAAAGCTGCCGGTTACTCTGATCTGGCTGTAAACATTGCCGGTCTGTTCAACCAAGTGAAGGGCGGCGACCTGGCATTTGATAACACCATGAACCCGGCCACAGCCCAAGTGCACCTTAGCAGCATCCAGAACCTGTTCGTGCAAAAAGTGGATTCCGCTGCAGTTGCCAAAGAACACCAAACCGCTTTTGAAGCAAATAAAGAATAGAGAATAGAGATTAAGAACTAACGAATACAGCTACCATTACCGGTGCGAAGTGAGCTGAATAGGGCTTCTTCGCACCGGGTTCTAATGGATATAGACAAAGAATCTGCTTGTTTAGGAGGCGGGAAAGATGAAAGTACTTAAGGTGCCAGCGCGTACAATAGCCGTCTTCGTATTGCCATGTCTGCTCTTGTACGTGTGCCTTGTGTTTGTTCCCATTCTAGTGTCTGTATACACAGGCCTGCTCAAATGGGATGGCTTAACGGCTTCGACCTTTATCGGCCTCGGCAATTTCAAGGATATGTTCTTTAATGATCCGGTGTTCTGGCCGTCCGTTAGAAGAACCCTGCTATATGCCGTTGCTTCCATGATAGAAATTCCGCTGTGCCTGTTCATGGCAATTTTGCTTAACCGTTATTTGAGAAGAGGCAACATACTGGTGTCCATTTACTTTACACCGGTTATCCTGTCCGTCGTTATCATCGGGCAATTGTGGAAAACTGTGTACAACCCTACATCCATGGGCGGTATGCTTAACGGCGTACTGGTCTCCCTGGGACTGGACAGCTGGACACATAACTGGCTGACTGAGCCCAAAATTGCCATGTTCGCGCTTTATTTTGTATCCCTGTGGCAGTACTTCGGCTATCATTTGCTGATTCAGTATACCGGGGTGCAGAATATTCCGGATGAGCTTTATGAGGCGGCAAAAATAGACGGGGCAGACGGCTTCAAAGCGGACCGTTACATTACACTCCCGCTGATTGTCCCAATCTTTAAAATATCTATTGTACTTGCATTTATCGGTTCCCTGCAGGCATTTGATCTGGTTATGGTTATGACCGGCGGCGGTCCGGCACATGCAACGGATGTAATCTCCACGCACATGTACACCAGCTCCTTCGGTTCCTTCAAGTACGGCTATGGCAGTGCGATTGCGACCTTCCTGGTTGTGGTCTGCCTGGTCTTTACCGGCTTCATCAATACGATCTTTAACCGGATGGAACGAAAGTTTAATTAGAAAAGGAGTGCGCGGTCATGCAAAAATTCAAAAAAGGAATCGTGTATCTTCTTTTCGCCATTCCTGTAGTCACGCAGTTATATCCTCTGTTATGGTTAGTGCTCTACTCCCTGAAGACCAATGAAGAGATTATGGACGGCAGCTTCTTTTCCTTCCCGAAATCGTTCCAATGGCATAACTACAGTGAGGCTTACACGTCAGGCAGTTATCTGAAATACTTGAGTAACAGCGTATTCGTTACCGCAACAACGATGGTGTGCGTCATTGTCCTGGCCTCGATGGTAGCTTATGCGATCTCACGGTTCCGCTGGAAATACGGCAATATCGTGATGACGATTTTCCTGATGGGGATGATGATCCCGATGCAGGCTACGCTTTTGCCGCTGATGATCATTTTCAAACATATTCATGTGCTGAATACGCACTGGTCGCTGATACTGCCGTATATTGCCTTCTCCACGCCGATCGCCGTCTTTATTCTCTCAGGCTTTATGCGGGACATTCCACATGAGATTGAAGAGTCTGCCTTTATCGACGGGGCCAGTGTCTACCGGATCTTCCGCAGCATCATTCTCCCGGTGTCGATACCTCCGGTGATGACCGTGTGCATTCTGACCTTCATCAATATCTGGAATGAATATATTCTCGCAGCAACCTTCATTTCATCCGAGAAGCTGAAAACATTGCCGTTCGGGGTTTATACCTTCGTCAGCCAGTATTCAGTCAACTATGGAGATATTGGCGCATTCCTCGTCATGGGCGCGCTGCCGGTTATCCTGATCTACTTCTTCCTGTCTAACCGCATTACGAAGGGCATGGTAGCAGGGGCAGTCAAAGGTTAATTGGCGTTGCTTTACAAAAAGCATTGGATTTATAATAGGGAACGGCAGGACAGGGTGCTAAGAAGGAGGAGAGTCCTATGCGAAACGGCTTTCATTCCATCCATCATCGGTTGTTTCTGCTGTTTCTTTTTTGCATGTCCAGTATTCTGCTTATCGTCAGCCTGCTGTACTACAACCGGACTACTGTTCAATTGCATGAAAAGATCAGCGATTTGTCGCAGAAGAATGTAGCTCAAACAGCGGGGCTGTTCACCTTGCTCTATAAAGGGTATGACGCCTTATCGAAATCCCTAAGCAATAACTTTGAGATGATTCGCCTGCTCAATGAAACAACGGATGAACCGGCAGTGGCCTTTATTAATGAACAGACCATCACCAATATCATCGGCTCTATCTTTTACTCACGGGATGATCTGGTAGGAATCCATGTCATAACCGATAAGGGGAAAATCTATAATTACGGTAACTATATGAATGTGGTTGACCCGGATTACAAGACTGAGGACTGGTACAAACAGCTGCGCGCTTCTTCCGGGAAAATGGTCTGGCTGGGGGTCTACGAGCATTCGCTGATTGACCAGGTCGAGGACAGTCCTGTATTCGCTTTCGGGCGGCAGATTTTTGACCTCAATGAGCATAAGCCGATTGGTATTGTCCTCTATGAGACTAATCCTCAGCCCGTACTTGATGCTTTAGACAACCTGAAGCTTGGTGCGCACAGCCAGGTCTATCTGATGTCACAGGATGGCCGTTTTGTCTCATCTGCTACGGATCCGTCGCCGGTGGTTGAGAATCTGCCTTCCCTGCAGATCTCAGAGGACGTAATGGTCCAGCAGGAAGCAGACCGCCTTATTGTTGCCTCCAAGCTCTCCTTCTCGGGCTGGTGGGTTATGAGTATTACACCGGACAGAGATCTGAATGTGGAACTGATTGAGATGAAGCGTTATCTGCTGATCGTCATTTCGATTCTGATCATTGTATCCACGCTGATCGCGTTCATTGTATCACGGAGTATATCTTCCCCTCTGAAGAAGATGATACGAGAAATGCGGCAGGTAGAAGTCGGTAATTTCCGGGGCATGGTGAATGTCTCCTCGTATCAGGAGATTAACATTCTCGTCGCTTCGTTTAACCGGATGGTGCGGCGGATCGAAGAGCTGATCGAACGGGTGAAGCTGTCATCGGTCAGCGAAAAGAACGCTGAGCTGCATGCGCTCCAGTCTCAGGTCAATCCGCATTTCCTGTACAATACCCTCGACATGATCTACTGGATGCTTGATGAGGAAGGGAATGAACAGCTTGGTGAGCTGGTGTTATCACTCTCTTCCATGTTCCGTTACAGCAGTCAATGGGAGGACGGGGCGGAGGTCACGCTTGAGGAAGAGCTGGAACAGATCGGCCACTACCTGAAGATTATTTCGATCCGGCTGGAAGGCAGGCTGCTGATTGTTACAGACATCGATGAACGGTGGCTGCCTATCCGGGTGCCTAAGATGACGGTGCAGCCGGTCATAGAAAATGCGGTCAAACATGGTTTGGAATCCCTTGGCCGCCAGGGGATCCTTAAGGTGTATACCCGCGAGGAAGGGAATATTCTGGAATTAATCGTGGAAGACAACGGGAACGGGATGGATGAAGTGCAGCTTCAGCGGCTGCTTGATTCTCTCGCGGGCGGGAGTCCGAAGGAAGCCGGCAAAAGCGGCATTGGACTTCAGAATCTGCACCGCCGACTGCAGTATATGTTCGGGGAGTCGTATGGCCTGAAGATCCAGAGCTTTCCTGGAGTAGGAACGCAGGTTGCGATCCTGCTGCCGATTAATGTGGAGGGAGACACGCTTACGTGAACATTCTCATCGCCGATGATGAACGGGTAATCCGTGAAGGAATCAAGCGCACAATCGAGAATATATACCCAGAATATCAGGTTTATATTGCAGCCAGAGCCGAGGATGCAGTTAAGGTGATGGAAGAGCAGCATATCCACATTGTCCTGACGGATATCCTGATGCCGGGAATGAACGGACTGGAATTTATGAAGATTTCAAAGCGCAGATATCCGTATGTGAAATGGGTTGTGATCTCGGCACACAGTGAGTTTTCTTATGCGCAGGAGGCGGTTCGCCTAGGGGCGAAGGATTATCTGCTGAAGCCTATCGGCAAGAACAAGCTGCAGGAGATTATCAACAATCTTACGGAAGAGATCCATAAGGACAGTGACATTTCCAGGCAGGGAGAGCGGCTGAGGGCGAGCCTGAGATTTTTGCGTGAAGGGGTGTTCCAGCGCCTTGCATCGGGGCTTGATATCGGCAATCTTGACATTGGTCCCTTTATCGCAGACTTCAGTAATTACTATCTGGTGATGGTACAGATGGATCCCGGAGACAGAAGCATCAGGCTGGAGCACTTTATCGTGGAAAATGTACTGTCCGAGCTGGTCGAGCGGCATGGACGGGGATTTGTGGTCAGCTATGACCGGCAGAGTCTGCTGGGTCTGGTTACTTTACAGGAGAACGCGGTGATCGAGGAGTTTCAGCAGGAGGTCCGTGAGCATCTTACCCATTATTTGAAGGTCCCTTTTCAGATCCTGCATTCTGGTTTAAGCTATGATTTCAGTACGGTTCCCCAGGTGGTTAAACGGATGAGGGAGGCTTCAGCTTCACAGGCTTTTGAGCTGGAGCCGCTCAAGGGCAGCGGGGAGAAGGCAATCGATGTCGCCCTCCATTATATTAAGGAGCACTACGCCGAGGACCTGTCACTTGAGAAGATGGCTTCGGTGGTATTTCTCAATCCGGCGTATTTCAGCCAGCTGTTCAAGCACAAGACCGGGCAGGGGTTTAAGGAGTACTTAACCTCACTACGGCTGGAGCAGGCGAAGCTGCTGCTGCTAAATCCTAAGCTGAAGCTGGCCGAGATTGCGGAGCGTGTGGGCTACCAGGACATGCGGCATTTCACGCAAATGTTCCGCAAGCGATTCCATCTCACACCGACCGAATACCGCCAGCAGGAGAACATTAACATTCTGTTGTCCAAGGGGACCCCGCCGCAGTAAACAAAAGGAAGCTGATACCGGATATCGAAACCGGTGTCAGCTTCCTTTTGTATAGGGTGATTATGGTGTTACAGTTCCGTTCAGTCCATCTGCTAAATGTTATTGGTATTGAAATGTAACGTTCTGATCGATTCAACGTCGTTCATGTTAAAAGCTGCAAAAATAAAAATAACAAGTAATAAAATTAGAAGCGCGTAGATAATCGTTCCGATAATGCCGCAGACCAGCCCGGCAATGGCCAGTCCTCTGCCCCCTTCATAACGGTTGCGGATCTCCTTCAGGGAGATGGCCGACATAATAATGGCAATGATTCCGAATAAGAGGCCAATATAAGGGGTTATGATCGATAGTATTCCCAGTACCAGTGCAGCAATGGATTTACCGTTGGTGTGAGCCGGCGGGGAAGGAGGAGGCGGGTAATAATCTTGTTGTCCAAAGGGTTGATAGCTCATGAGTAAACTCCTTTAAATGTATTGTTATCGGTAAAATCTTACAAGCTCATACGAACATTATATTATAGAAGTTCCACATATAGGAGATGCACTTTGACTTATTTGGGCTGTGGTATGTAATTGATCCAGTGTTCAAGCTTCACGGCAAGAGTTAGTCCAACTGCTTCAGCCAGCCGGATGGAAGCCGTATTGGTATCCTGTACCTGATATCTTGGGATGTAGCCTCTTTGCAGTGTGTGATGTATGGCTGTGCGTACTACACGTGCTGCCAGCCCCTTTCTCCGGCCTGCTACGGCTGTATGCACAGCGCCGATCTCCCAGATTTGTTCCTCGTTACGGAACACAATACAGGTGCTGAGCGGAGTAATTCCATCATACATGGCCACTGAAAAAGCTCCATCTTGAAAATAGTTCCTGATTTCTTCCAGGGTATAGCCGTTACTGTACCATAACGGAAGCAGCCGCTCATCCATCTGTTCACTTACTATGGCGGCTTCATCCGGACTGAAGCTTTGATCTGGTTTGGAAGAGAAGGAATAGAAGCTACGAACCGGATGCAGCGGGAAAGATTCCTGAATGGCTATCCGGGCTGCCTGCTGCAGCTTGAACACCAGCTTGGCGTCTCTTGGAATTCGTTCTACGATTGCCGGCACCATTTCCGGACTGCTGTAATCCATCAGCACGATTCCATTGGCTTCGGGATAGGTCTTCTGATCATAAGAATAGCTGCTTGCCGGCAATAACAGCAGGATTCCCCAGTGCTCCCCCTGTTCGATCAGGCAGCTGTCTATTACCTCATGATAAGCAGTCATCATTTTGAGGGGAGTTACATTTTTCAGCGGATTGCTGCGTAAGCGGCGCATAATGGCATCACAGTGGCTCAAGGCTTGTTCACTCCTGTTCGCTTGTCATCGTTCTAGTTCCCTAATGCAAAATAGTCTACTACAAAACCAGCAGCCTGACTTCATTTATATTTACGGATATGTTCAATCTTACATACAGAAACGAGTCCGAATAGACTTAGCAGCAGACCTGCGGAGAACATGACCGAAGCTACACCAAACTCATCTGCACCAGCCGAAAATAGCGCCAGCCCCATAGGCGGAGCCACACTCATCAGTGAACCGAGCACACCGAACATCCGGCCCTGCAGCTCCTCCGGTACCTCTAGCCTTAGGATAATATTAATCAGAAGTGTACTGAAAGAGAAGGTGAACCCGATCAGCAGAATGATAGGGAGTGCAGCATTCATTGATTCGGTAACGGAGAGTAGCATATATAACGGCCCTAACAGCAGCAGGCTTGCGGAGACCACCCGGCCGCGGTACTTGATCCGTCTTCCGGTGAGGATGATCAAGCCTGAGCCCAGCATATACCCCAGGGGAATACTGCCCTCGAGCAGTCCAAACTGAAAAGGAGCCGCCTTCCATACTTGTACAGCCATCACTTGGGTAAGCATCAGGCAGGAGAGGAAGAATAAGGAGAGCACGGGTAGAAGAATCGTAATCGCTTTGGCAAAAGAGTGGCCCCAGATGTAGCGGAAGCCGCCGGCAACGTCCTGTTTGAATGATTTGGCCGGTTTCCCGGCCGCGGATTTGCTTGACCAGGAACCGGCGGCCAGGATCAGCAGGAACGCTATTAGAAAGGTCATTCCGTCCACGAATATAGCCCAGGCTCCGCCTACAGCAGCGACAAATATGCCGCCGAGAGCATAGCCCAATGTACGTGAGATATTCTCGGACAATGTCATCCAGCCCGCTGCCTGCTGAATATGCTCTTTGCCGACAATCGTTAGCAGCGAAGCCTGAAATGCCGGAGCCTGAAATTGACCGGCAGCAGTAACCATTCCGGTAAGGCAGACGATGAGGAGAAATGAAGGAGAGGGCTGTGTCAGCGTGAAAGCAATACCCAGCACCGTAAGACTCTGAACGAAATAGGAGCACAGGATCAGCGTTCTACGGTTGACACGATCGGCAAGGGTACCGGTAACGCTGCCCAGCAGGGAACACAGGATGAGGTTACTGATCGTCATGATGCTCATCATTTTTGCGCTGCCGGTGGACTGCAGCACCCAGAGGCTCAGCGCCAGATTGTGAAAAGCATTTCCCAGAATCGACAAGGTACTTGCTGAGAACAACAGCAGGAATACCCGGTTCTTGTGCAGACTTGGATACTTCAAAGGAGCCGCAGACAACGTCTTATCAGCACCGGCAGCAGAAGGGATCATGGCAATAGCCTCCTAATTATAACTTAAACGTTTAAGTTATTATAGAAAATTTACGGGAGAACTTCAACCAAAAATTGATTGCCGGCCAAAACTTTTGGATCCTCCTGAATATGCTTCAGCGACATCATCAGCTCAAAGGCTGTCTCCGCCCGGTTGTTCTGAAATCGGATGACTGTGGTACCGGCATCGACAATCTCAGGTATGCCGCAGGTACACAGTACTGTAATGGAGGAGGCGAGTCCGGTATGCTCAACCGCTTTTGCCAGAAATTCATTCATCACAATTACATGTTTTCCGCGGTTCTGCTGCAAGAAGTTCTCCAGCGTGCCCGGTGCTCCTGCCGGATCAGCAGCAATGTAGATATTCTCTTTACCTAACCCGGAGCTGCCAGTAATCCAGTTCGTGAGCGCCTGGTTGTGAAAGCTTTCCATAACCAGACAGGAAGGCACTGCAGCGGCAGATATAGCGGATTTTAGGGCAAGCGGATAATTATAGTTCACCTGATTAAACATCCGGTCATCGATCAGGCTGTCGATCAGAATCAGCGGCACGCCATCTACGAAATTAGCAGAAATCCGGTAAAACATTTTCTCCATGACATCCACAACGAAGACGGCATCCAGCTTCCGTTCACGGATCACATCCATCGCCGGATTCTGGGGATCCAGACTGATCAGCAGCGTATGGTACCCGGACTCCGTAAGCTTTGATTCAAGACTGTCCGCCAGCGTCATATAGCTCTGGCGCTTCCAGTATGGAAGCTGGGGGGATTTGTTGATTAATATGCCGACCATTCCTGTCCGCTGTACCACAAGAGAGCGTGCAGCGAGATTCGGGACATAGTTCAGCTCCTTGGCAATCTGCAGAATACTCTGGCGCGTGGGATCGGGAATCGTCTGGTTTTTGACATTATTCAGTACATAGCTGACCGTAGCTACTGAAACATTCGCCAGGCGGGCGATATCCTTCATTGTTGCTTTTTTCATCCTGAATTCTCCTTTAATTGACCCTAGAAGAAAAGACTATCACCCGCAGCCCGGACAAGTCAATCCGCTGTATATTCAATATATAAAAAGGCTGCTCCAGTCCTGAATCGACAAAGAGCAGCCCGGCGGGAATGATGTTACGTTTCGTTTTTGGTAACCCCGTTCAGACTCGGGACATAATCGGCAGCTTTATCATTGGTCAGCATTTGCGGTTCTTCCGTAATGGAAGCGTGATTCTGCTGATTATCCTTCTTATCGGCACGATTATTGTCTCGGTCATGTTTGGGATCGGCACTGTTTTTAGGCATAGATTTCACCTCCGTTTGCTTAGGGATAGTATGAGACGGCCGGTAGCATTTTATCCCATTTGACGGGTGCTGCTATAATATAGTTGACGATCAGAGAGGGAATATTTAGTGAAGAAGGTGGATGTCATCGCAAAATCCGTTATCCCTGTTGAGGTGGTTCCCTATAACCACGGATGGAAGACAGAGTTTAACAAGATTAAGGAGCGGATGCTGGAGATGGTCGGCGACCTGATCCTCTCTGCGGAACATGTTGGAAGTACTTCTGTTGAAGGCTTATCCGCCAAACCGATCATTGATCTGGATCTCGTGATGGAGAGCTATAGTGTACTGCCGGAGATTATTGGACGGTTTCAGCAGTATGGTTATATGCATCGCGGAAATCAGGGGATCGAAGGCAGAGAGGTTTTCGAGCGTACGGCGGATGACGGATTTATGAACTACCATCTTTATGTATGTCCGCAGGACGGCAAAGGCTACCTCGAGCATATCGCCTTTCGTGACTATCTTCGGGCCCATCCTTCTGCTGTGGAAGAATACGAGCAGGTAAAGCTCTCACTGGCGCGGCAATACCGCTATGACAGAGAGGACTACACAGAAGGGAAAACGGAGTTTGTCCGTTCTATTTTAGACAAAGCAATGCATTAAAGAGCTTCGGAATTTGTTCGCGGGTAGTCGTTTTCTTCAGTCAAAACAAAACCCCTGTGAAGTCCGGCAGGGGTTTTGCTGTGTTCAGGGAAGCCGCTGTTTAATTGTTGCTCCGCAGGGCGGCCCTGTATTCACTCGGCGGTATTCCGAAGGTTTTACGGAACTGCTTGGAGAAATATAGTGCATCGTTAAAGCCGACAGAGGAAGCGACCTGATCGATGCTAAGCGTTCCTTCCAGCAGACCTTTCGCTTTGTCCATCCGCATTTTGAGCAAATACTGCTTAGGAGACAGGCCAGTCCTTTGCTTGAAAGCCTTAGACAGATGCGCCCGGTGGTAGCCGAGTGTTGCGGCGATCCGGTCGATGCTGATCTGCTGGTGGAATTGCAGCGAGATCCAGCGGATGGCCTGGTCAATCTGCCGGTCTATCATTTCCGGCATCTCTTGAGGGCGGGCTGGAAGTACATCCAGATTGCTAAGCCCGAATTTATGAAGCAGCAGGCGTGCCCAGCCCGAAGCCTCCAGGCTCTCCAGACGCGGATAGGGGGATTGCTGAAAGGACTGCCGGGTCCGTTCGTATAGACTGGTCAGCTCCTCTACATTCTCAGCATGCAGCAGCGGCCGTTCCTTGGTAACTCCGGCATCAGAGAGCAGAGCCGCTACGGAGTTGCCTTGGAGAGCTATCCAGACATAGTGCCAGGGTAAAGTGTCATCCGCCTGGTAGCTGAACAGTGCACCTGGGAAAATGACAAAGGTATCGCCGGTGCGGCATTTCTGCGAGATATTACCGCACTGAAACATGCCCTCTCCTGCCAATACGGTATGGATCAGATAGTAATCATGGACCGCCGGTCCCATTTTATGCCCCGGGTAAGGTTTACCTTCCCCGCTGAACAGTACAGCCAGATCAAGCTCATCCGGTACAGAATTGAACCCGGCGGCGAAATAATAATGCTCAAAATTCATGAGCGCCTCCTGTGAAAACATGCTTTTCCCAAAAATAACTACTATCACGCTACAATAGTCCGCAATGAAAAGCAAGAAACGGATGAGATAAACCGCCTTCTAGGTTTCGTAATAGGCGTGGGACAAAAATCACATACAATAAGCCCCCGGGGGGGATATATTCTATGAGAATAGTTCTCACTAATTCGAACGGGACAGGAGCGGATACAATGGGAGAAGTGACGTTTGCCAGTGAATCAAGGAAGTCAGGTATAAGAGCAATATGGGAGAAGAATGGCGGGATTTTGATTGCCGCAGCTTGTCTGGTCCTGATTGCATTGGCGTGGGAACTGGAGAAGCAGGAGATGCAAGCCGGAGCGGTTATATTCTTTATACTGGCCTATGTTGTCGGCGGCTACCGCAAAGCCTGGGAAGGGATGGAAACTTTAATTAAAGAGAAGGATCTCGATGTGGATCTCTTAATGGTTGTAGCGGCGGTCGGTGCAACAATTAAACAGCGGCTTCCCTGAACACAGCAAAACCCCTGCCGGACTTCACAGGGGTTTTGTTTTGACTGAAGAAAACGACTACCCGCGAACAAATTCCGA
>CAKMKL010000257.1 GCA_927443375.1 uncultured Paenibacillus sp.
CGATCAGAATCGTCTCCTTCGGAAATAATGGATAAGCAGAGCCGTTCCTTCAATGCTGGAGGGGCGGTTTTTTTGATGCAAATAACGGGGCGGACCGGTCAAATCAACGGGAAAAACCCCGTTGATTATCCGCAAAGTGGGCGGAGCGGCGAAATCAACGGGAAAAATCCCGTTGACTGTCCGGAAAGTGGGCGAAGCGGCGAATTCAACGGGATAAATCCCGTTGATTGTCCGGGTATTCTTCCCGTGGACAAGTGTAAGAGTGTTCTGGCTGTGAAGCCAGGCCTCAGGGAAGCCTGAATGTTTAGCCATCCGGGTGATTTTGTTCCAAGGCTCATTGGAAGCTTAATGGATGAGTTGAACTGTGATATGTACTATAATGGGGGTTACATAACTTCCGAACCGGAACTGAAGGAGAGAGTGAAGATGGATACGCTGGTGTTTTTGGGGACAGGCGACGCCATGGGCGTACCCCGGGTGTACTGCAGCTGTGAGACCTGCATGGAAGCTAGAACGGACGGGCGGAATGCCCGACTGCGCTCTTCTGTGCTTATCGATAATGGCAGTGATTTTCTGGCGATTGACTGCGGGCCGGACTGGCGGCGGCAAATGGAGCTGCAGGGATTGCGCAGTATGCGCAGACTGCTGGTGACCCACGCCCATTTCGATCATATCGGGGGGCTGCCGGAATGGGCGGATGCCTGCCGCTGGATGGGCTATAGAGGTGAGCTGTATGCCCCCGCAGAGGTGATCCCTGTGATTCTGCGGCAATATCCGTGGCTTAGCAGTCATATCGATATGATTCCCTGCGATGACGGAATCGCGCTGGATGGCTGGCAGATCAGCACCTGGCGGGTGAACCATGGCAAGAACGGCTATTCCTATGCTTACCGGCTGGAAAAGAAGGGGTATGCGTGGGTATATTGCTCTGACTCCATCTCGCTGGGACCGGAGGAGACGAAGCCGATGCTTGGGGCGGATCTGCTGGTGCTGGGCACAAGCTTTTATTACGAAGCGGCGGAGCTGGCTACACGCTCTGTGTACGATATGACAGAAGCTGCCGAGCTGCTTAAGCTCATAAAGCCGCGCCGTACCGTGTACACCCATATGTCGCATGATGTGGATATCCGCAAAGACTACATTTTACCGGAGGGAGTTACACTGGCTGAGACAGGGATGAGGGTTGCGCTGGAGCGGGGAAAGAGCTGAAGAGCTGCTCATTATTCTGCGGTATTATCCAGAGAAAATGTTAATGGGAAAACCTCCAGCTAATGCGTCCGGGTTCACCTGAAATCAGGTTATAGATGGAAAAACTCCATCTAACTTCACGGAAAATACCGGTTTTGTCCCTTTGGGGAGAGATTAGTTGGAGAATTTCCCATTAGAGTCTCCCTATTACCTGTCGATAAGAAATTAGGTGGAGGAAATCCTACTGCTGTGTCTTTGTCACTCCAAGAAAATGCTCTCCGGGCGGCCGTTCATGGTGCATACCGGGTGGTCTGTGAATAAACTTAGTTTTAAATAGACGCGGCATTCCTGCCATATTAGCAGCATTTAAATAGGGACCCTACTCAGCGGCGTATGCCGCCGGGCAGGGTCCCTGTCTGTAATTCTTGGTCATGCCGCCGGTGACATTGATCGCCTGGCCGGTCATATAAGCGGAGAGGGGACCGGCGAGAAACAGAACAACATTAGCCCCATCCTCCACTTCAGCAGTCCGGCCAAGCGGCACCTTCGCGCCCCGGCTTGAGAACCCAGATACACGCCTTTGGCGTTGATATTCATGACCTTATCCCAATCTGCTTCCTTGACATCCACGGTAAAATCCATCGTTGACGTGCCGCTATTATTCACCAGGAAATCAATCCGGCCAAACGTCTCCACTGCACAGTCCATCAGCCGCGCGGCATCCCTGCTCACTGTCACATCCATCCGGATCTGCACCAGCCGCTCATGTACGCGCTCCAGCTCCGCCTTGCAGGCGATATCGCCGATGACGACATTTGCTCCAGCCTCAAGGAACAAATCGGCGATGCCCTTGCCTATGCCGGTAAACCCCCGGTGGCCACCAGTGTTTTTCCAGTGAAATCAATATTTAGCATGGCTGCCCTTGTCCTCCCGGATTAGCTTCGGAACGGGTCATCACTGATGCCTGCGTCGAGCACGATATGGGCATATGTCTTGGCACTGAACAAAGAGTGGTCCTTATAGTTGCCGCATTTGAGGGTGGAAACGGCCGGAACATCCCATTCGGTCTTTTTCATATCAACCAATCACATTCCACTTAACTTAGTTAAAGTGTATTGACGTGAATAATAATGCAGAGCTTATTCATGCTCAGATCATAACGCAGCATCCAAGATTTTTCCTTGGGGGCGTTGAAATCACTATATTGTATTGAGTTGTCCAAGAAAGCAGCTGATAAGGTCAATCAGGATCTCGAATCCTGCCTTGGTGTGCACCTACTGACGCCT
>CAKMKL010000258.1 GCA_927443375.1 uncultured Paenibacillus sp.
ATCCACAACGGCAACTGCCAGAGACTGTGCTGCCCCGGCGCTGAAGCTGAAGGTCAGCGTTGTCGTTCCCACCGCCTGCGCTGCCAGATATGCCTTCTTGATCGTTACCGTGCTGCCGCTGACCGTGTAGTCCGTTCCCGCAACAAGTGTTGCCGTCCCGTTCTTGATCGAGCTTAATGTGTTGCCGTTCAGCGTCATCGTGACAGCCAAATCTGCCTGGTTCGCCGTCTTCTTGTCGAAGCTGGCGCTGACCGGTGTAATCATCGAGCCTGCAGCCGGCGGGTTTACCGGATCGGCATAAAGGGTCCCTCTGCCGTTCGTTCCAAGATACACCCGGCCGTAAATCCGCGGGTCTCCGGTGATGGCCATGTTAATTTTGGCATACTGATGGGCGTCGTCATTAATCCGCACCCAGGTCGTTCCGGCATCATCGGAGCGGAAGACGCCTCTGACGCCGTCGATTTGGGCAACGGTGTACAGCGCCATATAGCTCTGGCCCGGAGCGGCTTTGCCGAAGCCGATCAGATCCGCTTCCTGCACATTGGACAGCTTAGTGAAGCTGGCTCCTGAGTTGGTTGAATGCCATAAGCCATATTTGTTCTCCACCGTATTGCCGCCGGCAAACCAGATATCGCCTTCAATGCCCGGCATCGCCTTGATGCTGATCTGGGCCTGATTCGGCTGCAGGCTGCCGACATTATTGGTCGGGAAGCCCGTCGCCGCGCTAGCGGTAAAGGTAGCCCCGCCATCCGTGCTAACATAGAAGGTGCCTGCATAAAAGGCATAGAATTTGTTCGGATTCACCCGGTCCGAGGCGATCTTTGATCCCGCAGGTACTCCGGTGCTCGCGGTCCAGGAATTGCCCGACGTTTTGGAATAATAAACTCCGATGTCCGAGGTGCTCCACAGGATCGAATTGCCGCTGGCCGATACTGCTACTTGGCCTTGGCCGGCCGTTGTTTTGGTTCCATTTGACGGCTCGGCATTAGGCATGTACCAGTTGGACCCGCCGTCATTGGAGATCCCGATCGATTTCATACTTGGGGTCTTCTCTTTATCCGCACCGCCTACACGAACAATATAGGACGGGCTCAGCTCTGCATAATCAATGCCGGTCGTGGTCGCCCAGGACGGACTGGTCTGGAACTTAACAGGGGCTGCCGTCACATCGTCATACCGGAAACCGGACACATCGCCAAGTGCGGTAATCAGGTGGGCACCCGAAGGAGGACTGATTAGGCCCAGTACTGCTGTCTCCTCTACACCCTTAGCCATGACTGAGATGTTGACGGTCCCGCCAGTATCCCATGCTCCCAGATTGTTCGTACCGTAAATGGTAGCACCCGTTCCGTACATCATCCGGTTCGAGTTGAACGGATCGATCTCCAGATCGCCCATCATCCAGCCCAGTTTCGGCGAAGGATCAAGGGAACTCGAAGTTGTTCCGTGATCAAGCCATGGAGCCGCCGTAATATTCATTGCGAATTTATAGGTCCGCTCAGGATAATTGCCCCAGTCCCAGATCCGGCTCCAGGTTGCTCCGCCGTTGGTGCTGCGGAAGATCACCTCGTCCGGCCACCAGGCATTCAGGCTGGAGACCATAACTGTATTCGGATTCTGAGCATCCACGGCCAGACCGCCGAAGCCGTACCAATTGTCAGTTCCTGTGGAAGGGCTGATGTTCGTCCAGGCACCGCTTGTTTTATTAAACTTCCAGACCTCACCTTTGCTGCCGTCATAAGGACCTACGCCATTGCTGTAAGTGATGTACAAATCACCCGTTGAAGAAAGTACGCCATGATGCGGCAGATATCCTGTTGGCTGTCCCGGAACCGCTGCCCAGGTTGTACCTCCGTCCGTACTGCGGTAGATACTGCTTGCGGTATCTGCTACACCGACATAGATTGTCTGGGTGGCGTTGCCCAGCGTTCCTGTGCTTTTGTCAAAGGTAATCCAGGATAAGCCGACCAGATCGTTGCCGTAATCAAGGGTAGGGTTCTGAATATACGTTCCTACATTGGGAAAAGAACTGACTTTAGACCAGGTGACCCCGGAATCTGTACTTTTCCACAGGCCGTTGCCGCTGCGTGCCCCGAAGAACAGGATACTGTTCTTATTAGGGTCAATCACAAGCCGCTCCCCCGCCGAACGCCCGGGCATATTACCGCCGACCTTAAACGGAAGTGCCGTTGACTGCCAGGTGTTTCCGCGGTCGCTCGAACGCATAATCTGGCCGTTATCATCCCATGAGTTGGTGTAAGTGCCAGTGGCCATATATACCTTGTCCGGATTGATGGGATCCGTAGCCAGCGCATCCACGCCGTTCTTATTCCAGTCTACCCAGCCGACGGCGTCACTGATGGAAGTCCAACTACCGGAAGCCTGATTCCAGCGGTAGGCGCCGCCGATATCCGTTCGGGCATAGATCAGATTCGGTTCAGTCTGATTAAAAATGATTCCCGGCACAAATCCTCCACCAGCTCCGGTGACTACACTGTTCCAGGTGTACGCTTCACTTGCTGCAGCATGAGTAACCGCGGGAAAGGCAGTAAATAACGTGCTCGACATTGCGGCCAGCAGGACAACAATTCCCATTCTTCGGATACGGTTACGAATCACGATTCCAGCCTCCTATGCTTTATTTTGGTAACGCTTACATTATAGAGCGAAAACCAGTTTCATAGGGAGGGAAAACGGTTCACCTTTTCGGAAATACGTCACCAGATACCGTACCATTTTCGCACCATATATTACATTTTTAGTAAAGAACAAGACTCTGCTAAATGATATTCAGCAAAGTCTCCTTCGCCTAATGCGTCAGTACGAACTCATCCAGCTTGTTGCCACCGATATCATAAGCCTCAAAGCTGAGCGTGCGGCCGCTGACGGTAATTCCGGCGAACACCGGCTGGTTATTCTGAAAATGGACTTTATGATAGAACTGGTCTTCCTTTTTCTCATTGAACTTTGAACCGGAAGCGTTCGTAACTACATAGACCGTTCCCCTGGCCGCTCCTACCGGGTTCTCTCCTTCGGGTACGATGGCACCGTTCAGCAGCGGATAAGACCTGGAATATTCATGATTGTGACCCTGAAGGACCAGATCGACCTGATATTTATCAAAAACCCCTGTCCAGTCCTCCACCTTCTTATAGGTGTTGCCGCCATAGGCCGGGCGGTGCATCGCCACGATTTTCCACGGCTTAGCCGTGCCCGCCAGATCCTTTTTCAGCCACTCAGCCTGCTTTTTCAGATTACTCTCCGTATTGAGTACGGTCACATGCACCGGTCCGTAGTCGAAGGAATATAAAGTCCCCGCGATCGAACCTTTGACCCCGTTATCCGGCAGATTGAAATGGGAGGTGAATTCCGCCGCCTGTTCGTCCACCTCGTCATGATTGCCCGTAACCGGCATCAGCGGGATACCTGTAACCCAGCGCGCTGCATTGCTGAACAAGCTGTCCCAGGCTGCCGAATCTCCAGGTGTCTCTGTGAAGTCACCGTTATGTACAATAAACTGTGCCTCCGGGAAGGTCTCGAACGCCTTATTCAGTGTCTTTCCCCAAATTTCGAAATCCCCTGCCGTCACACCCTGTGAGTCCGTTACATTGATAAACGTTACACTACCGTTGTCCGCCTCCGCCGTCATAAACTGCGCCGCTGCACTCCATTCCCCTTTATTGCCCGTACCCACTCTGTAAGTATAGAGCGTACCTGCCTCAAGCCCGCTAACCTCAGCCTTATGTACGCCTCTTCTGCCTTTATCTGTCTTGATAACCGTATTATCCGCTTCCACCTTGATTACAGATCCTTCGTCAAAAGTGGCTTTCCCGCCTTTAACTACCTGTAGCACACCGGCAGCGCCGGAGTCTCCCGTGTACCAGGTGAATGCACGGCTGGTCTCCGCCTCGCCTTTGAAGGTAGTTACCACATCATAGGGTATACCGGATGACAAATTTTCCGCAGTCCGCCCGGACTTCAGCCATTCCAGCGCCACCGCAGCCACAATTAAGACCACAATGATGATTCCGATGATGAGTATAGTCTTTAAGTCTTTCATCCTTTCCCTCCTAAACCCGTACCTTTGTTTACAAAGATAGCCTCCGGCAAGCCTGGAAGTCAAATCCCCAAGTGAAAGACAGACCATAAGATCATCCGGAAGATGCTGGACGGTTATCTGCAGGATGACACCTTCCAGACGCGGATTGATGAGCTGGATCAGATGATCGCAAGTGAGCGAAGGCTGCTCTCTCCGAATTCAACACTGTCTCCGGGCAGCTCGATAGCTCCATCTCTTCCAGCGGTGACAGCTCCGGTGGCGGCGATATGGCCGGGGTGGTAGTTCGACGGCATGGGCCCAGACAACACCCAGCAGCAAGGCAGTACAAGCGAAACCATTGCTATCCGCCTAAAGATCTCAAAGTGTATTTAAAAGCATTGTAATCGTCCATTGTATTTGAAATCTGTTTCTATTCCCCTGTTTTTTCCAACACACAATCAGGTGCGAAGAAGAGAAATCCCGGCGGGTATTGGAACGTTAAGGATGCAGAGGTGTCTTGCGCTGCAGAATCTGAAGCAAACGCGGAAAAGCTGCAGTTGTAAAATTGAGTAAATGCTAGAAGAATGCCTAAACCGTAAGCCCAATTTTCTTAATCATAATGTTCTCCTATTCATATAATTGAAATCAAAGGCAGGCTAATCCATTCTTGTAATATGAAAATGTTCAGCGACAACATAAAAGGAATGTTCTGCATTAACGAACAGCAGGATTTGTTCCGTTCCTGTATCGGAGTGGATAAACGGATAGGACTCGAGCGTAACCTGCATGGACTCCTTTTCCAGCACCTTGCGGTAAATATCTGCAATTTCCTGAGGCCCAAAGGTAAGTGTAATATGGTCTTGAGTGAAACCTGGCTGAAAAGTCAGAAAATCATGAATTCTATTGACAGCATTATATTTATTTAGAAAATTAGAAAGTTCTTTAAAAAGCTGACCATAAATTTTTTCGTTTTCCGCCATCTTTTTTGGACCTAAAATCCAAAAGTAGGGTTTGTTGTATTTAAATAAAACTGGATGATCTCTCAAAATACGCAAATAAAGAAATGAGCTGCTGATTCCAAGGTTGTTTTCACGTACATCCTCGCAAATAATGCTCCAGGAGGCATGCTTTCCTACAGTTCTTCCGTACACCTCCTTGTACATGGTTATGGTGAGGTGCAAATCGTTGTCTACCCGTACGGCTTGATCAATAGAGAAATATCCCTCACCTTCTGTTAATTCCTTTAGTGCATCAGTAATTTGTTGAATCAAATAAATAACCTCCCTGTTATGAAATAGAACTGACATTGCTCAAATCCGTTATCAAACATACCTCATCCCGTCTTTAGAAAACAAATAGGGTGTCACGCATGATTCAAAGACGGTATGAAATAAGCGATGAACAGTGGGAACAAATTAAGGGCATGTTTCCACCCTACAAAACAGGGCGTCCGTCAAAATTAAGTGAACGAACCATTTTTAACGCTTTTCTATGGATTGCTCGAAGCGGTGCTGCCTGGCGCGATCTACCAGAGGAACACTAATGTTCATGGAAAACAGTCTACAGTCGCTTCTGCAAGTGGCGAGATAAGGGACTGCTTGTCGTCGATGGATTAGGAAACCCCCTCGCCTTACTTCTTACGGGTGGTCAAGTCTACGATTCCGTTCCAGCGATCGATTTACTCCAGAAGCTTGATATTACAGGAAGTCATATTCTTGGCGACAAAGCTTATGGCTCCGAAAGGATTCGGAATCGGATTACAGCTAAGCAGGATCCTACACCATCCCGCCCAAATCGAATAGTCAAAACCTATGGAAAGTCATTGGTTTCGCTACAAAGAACGCCATTTAGTGGAGTGCTTTTTCAACGAAATCAAACACTTTCGCCGTGTGGCTACTCGTTACGATAAGTTGGCCAAGTCATTCCACGTAGCTGCCATTTTCAGATTGACTCAATGAAGAGTTTTCAGACACGACCTAAATTTCTATGCTTATTAATTGCTTATCAAAATTGGTCACAACTGATTCGTTCTATCTGCAAAGCTGATTTTTCAAAAACGGGCAATACTCTTTTCAAATACCAGCTGAAGTCAGTAATGTCGATACTACTTTCAATCTCAATTTTCTTTCTAGCAATCGAAAGGTTGAGAGCGATATCATATGTATTGAAAATGAGCAATTCGCATCCAACATCAGAATCCACTCGTAATAACTCAATCCCGATCATTTCTTTTAGTTGCTGCTTCTCTTGCAATATATTAAAAAGGTATACTCTATCAAGAGTTATAGTTGTCCAATTGTAATCATCATGATCACCCAAAGGTAGCATTGTAACTTTCCCATTACCATCGACGTAATCCCAACCTTCACTTACAAAATCGCCCAATAAGTCAGGTACGGATAAAACAGTACGGCTACGCTCGCTTAGAATAATATCAATCGATGCTGATATCGACATAAACTCGCCTCTTTTCTTCTCCGGATAAATCTCTTTAGCTCTCCTAATCCAATTATAATTGTTTACGTCTCCAAACTGTTCTAGTATTCTCCAGTTACCCAATCCTTCCGTATCTACTCATCTTATCACCATCAATTGACCTAGTGCTTTTCAACGCTAGC
>CAKMKL010000259.1 GCA_927443375.1 uncultured Paenibacillus sp.
GCAGGAAATGGAATTTTTTTCTCGAAAATGTAGGTATACCGGATAGAGATCCGCAGGGAAAGGAAGGAATAAGTGTGCACTCCTCTGAATTCAGTAAAATCTGGCATAAAATATTGAAAGATTATAAACTACATATGGACAGCAAGCTTGCCCCTACACTGACGGATGCCCAACTCACCGTACTGGAACTGCTTCAGGAACGTGACGCAATGAAACCTTCTGATCTGGCTCCGCATCTGGCGACCAGCCCGGCAGCAGTAACTATGCTCCTAGACCGGATGGAGAAAAACGGGCTGATTGTCCGTGAACGTGATGCCACTGACCGGCGGATCGTATGGGTTAGTATTACGGAGGTCGGGAAGAGGGAGACGGAGCGGGGCCTGAAGATCCGCAGCGATTTTTTTGCCGAAGCGCTTGACCCGATTTCGTCCCATAATCAACAGCTGCTGCTGTATCTAATGGGGAAGATGGCGGTTGCTCCGGCACCCGAAGGTTCTACGCTGTAAATCTGGAGCCCTCAAGAGCGAATTGAAAATGAAACACTAATTATATAAAAAGCAGGTCATCCGTCAGCGGATGGCCTGCTTTTGCAATTGCTGGGGCCACAGACTCCAGGGATGGGTCAGAGGCGGCAATGAAATCAGTTCGATATCGTCTTTGGTTACCGGATGCGGAAAGCCGACGAGTGAGGACCAAAGGGCGATTTGCTGGCCCGGTCTGTTCACGGCGGCGCCGTATTTCTGGTCGCCGAACAGCGGGCAGCCGATGCCGCTCAGCTGCACCCGGATCTGATGCGAGCGTCCGGTCAGCAGATCGATCTTCAGCAGGCTGAAGCCCTCTGCACTGCCAAGGACCGTATAGTCAAGAATGGCTTCCTTGCCGCCGGGTGTACCTTTACGGACAATGGTGACGGTGTTGCTCTTGGCGTCCTTCAGCAGCGTATTGACCAGGTGTCCTTGGGAAGCGGAAGGCTTACCGTGGACAACGGTCAGATAGACCTTACGGAAGGCGTGGGTACGGACGCTCTCGGAGAGCCGGGAAGCCGCCTTGGAGGTTTTGGCGAAGATCATCGCGCCGCCTACAGGACGGTCTAGCCGGTGAACGAGGCCCATGTATACATTGCCGGGCTTATTATAACGTTCCTTCACATCTTCTTTGAGCAGAGTCAGCAGATCGGGATCACCGGTTGCATCTTCCTGCACGGGAATATTAACGGGCTTTACAATGCCTAACAGGTGATTGTCTTCGAACAATACCTCAAAGCGGGATTGTCCGCTGTACGGCTCTTCACCAGCGCTGCCATGCTGCATATTCATGGCTTACGCCTCCCAGCGGCCCAAAATTCCGCAAGGCAGGTTCATGCCGGAGGAAGTAATCGGCAGGCCGATTTCACCGGAAGTCAGCTTGCCGCCATAGCGTTTGCCCATGGTCATGGAGAGCATATTCCGCAGAACGGTCGGCGAGATGCCTGTTGTATAGGAATTGATCAGCATGAAAAGCGGTCTGTCGCTCATGATTTCCATACAGCTTTCGAGGAACGGATAAAGGCTGGATTCCAGCTTCCACATTTCGCCTCCAGGGCCGCGGCCGTAAGAAGGCGGGTCCATAATGATTGCATCATATTTGCTGCCCCGGCGCTGCTCGCGCTGCACAAATTTGAATACATCGTCCGTAATGAAGCGGACCGGACGCTCGCTAAGACCGGACAGCTGGATATTTTCCTTCGCCCATTGAACCATGCCTTTGGCTGCATCCACATGTACGACCGAAGCTCCCGCACTGGCTGCTGCCACAGTTGCTCCGCCGGTATAAGCGAACAGGTTGAGTACAGAGATCGGACGGTTCGCTCCGGCGATCTTGTCCATCATCCAGCTCCAGTTAGCCGCTTGTTCGGGGAATAGGCCCGTATGCTTGAAGTTGGTTGGACGCAGGTGGAACTTCAGCTTACCGTAGCTGATCTTCCAGTCGTCCGGAATCGTTTTTTTCATTTCCCATTGTCCGCCGCCGGCGGAACTGCGGTGATAATGTCCGTGTACATCGCGCCACTTGGCTGTCTCACTAGCCAGCGGCCAGATGATTTGCGGGTCCGGGCGGCGCAGGATAATATCACCCCAGCGTTCCAGCTTTTCTCCGCCTCCGGTATCCATAACTTCGTAGTCTTTCCAATCGCCTGCTATATACATCTTTTATCCATCCTTCAAAAAATTCATTTAGCCTTTATTGTACAACATTTAACCCGGAGGCTACAAACAAAAAGGTTGCAAAGCTGCGACTACTCTCAGTCTGTCCATACTAAGTCTGGTACATAATATTTCCAAATATACCGGGGGGATTTCATGGAACGCCCGTCATCTGGCGCTGCCGTCACGGATTGTGTATGATCAGGAGTAGTTGGATAACGGGGAAAACGGAGGCGGAATCGTGATGTATAACCTTGCAAAGCTATATTACCCGATAACGGCAAGACCGGATGGTGCCGGGGAGTTCACTCCATGCAAGGCGCTGCAGCCGTACATCCGCTGTTTCTGGGGTACTGCGGGAGAAATGGACGGCCAAAATGAGGGGCCTGAGGCGCAGCCGGACCAGCCGCCCAGTGCGCTGACAACGCGGGAGATAATCATACCTGATACCTGCATGGACATTATTTGGGAGTGGGATGCAGCTTCAGGCGCTGCCGGAGGTTTTTTTTGCGGGATTAATGATACGCCGTTTGAAGTGGAAGCATCGGGGATGCCGGAACCCAAGGTACGCTTTGCGATCCGTTTTCATTTCTGGGCGGTGCATCTGTTTGCGGATGATCATCTGAAGGATGTACTGAACTTTAGCGGTGAAGTGGGGCAATACTTTCGCACGTTCCGCAGGGAATTAGGCGACAGGCTGCCCGAAACCCGGACGCTGGGGGAACGCATTGCTGCAGCTGAGCACTATCTGCTGCGCCGGCTGGACCAGGCTCGAACCAGCAATAACGGGCTGATGAATGCAATACATACCATTCTGCACCATAAAGGAGTTGTGGCGGCAAGCGGACTGGAGAGCAGTACTGGCCTCAGCAGCCGCCAGCTTGAACGGCTGTTCCGGGAGTATATCGGTATCTCGCCCAAGAAAACAGCTGATCTCGTCCGGTTTCAGAATGTATGGCTGAATTTATGCCGTCCATCACCGCACATCCGGAATGTTCAGGATCTGGTTTATGCATATGGTTACAGCCACCAGTCACATTTCAACAACAGCTTCAAGAGATATGCAGGCCGGACTCCGCTGGAAGCATTGGCGTATGCACGGCAGTGAATGTCGTTTTTTTGCAATACAAAGAATCCGGCAGCAGGTAAACTATCTGCAATAGCCGGTGTCCGGCTTACATTACAGGAGAAAGAGGGGACCTTTATGATTTCTGCTTTTGAAGGCATCAATCTGTACACTAAGGATACGGCGGCACTTGCGGCATTTTATGCAGAGATTCTGGGGATTCCGGTACCGTTTGAAGGATTCGGTAATAGTGATGGGGCGAAGATCGGCTTTGAACGCGGTGTGCCGGGCCTGATTATCTGGGACGAGAACAAATGGGGCAAGCATACAACGGGAGTCGTTAATCTGGTGTTCTCCTGCAGCAGCCTTGATGAGACCTATGCTCAGCTTAAAGCCAGAGGTCTGGATTGCGAACCGCCGGTTACGATGGAGTATGGAGGCAAGGAAATGAATTTCCGCGATCCGGACGGCAACGGGATCACCTTGCTGGAAGGCGCCTACTGAATAAGTGAATCAGCCTGACAAAGAGCTCAGGGGAGAAAAGCGGACAATAGCCGGAAGACAGGCTACTATCCGCTTTTTTTATATATTGACAATGAGAATCATTATCAAATAGAATGGGGATAGCAAAACTTGGTTTCCGTTACGAAGTGGAACCATGACTATGACTATACTTCATGTTTATCTTGGGGAGGACGGAGTAAATGGCTAAGGTGCTTGTGGCATACGCCAGCTTGACCGGTAATACGGAAGAGATAGCTGAACTGATTGCTGAAGGGATACGTGAGGCGGGCGGAGAAGCTGTTTTGAAATCGGTGACCGACTGCAACGCGGTTGAGATAGAGGACTATGAGGCTATATTGCTGGGCGCTTATACTTGGGGTGACGGTGAGCTGCCGGATGAATTCCTCGACTTCTACGAAGAGCTGGATGAACTGGATCTGTCTGCCTACAAGGCAGCTGCCTTCGGAAGCGGGGACACCGGATATTCGATCTATTGCGGGGCGGTGGACCAGATTGAAGAGAAGCTGAAGGAGCGCGGAGCTGAGATTGTTCAGGCCAGCCTGAAGATTGAATACGGACCGAATGCTGCGGAAAAAGAGGCCTGCCGGAATTTCGGGCGCCATTTTACCGAGACCTGCGCGGCGGTTTCCTAAATATGGGCGGCGCGTCAGGAAGCTTGGCGGAGGGAAGAACATCTGCACCGGTTATACAATATGCCCGGCTGAATGATTTTCGGATGGAGCACATCATGCTGGGCGGGGCGACAGGACCGGATAGCGGAGCTGCAGCCACCGGACTCCCGCGCTGGAGGCAGCAGGTGCAGTATGCTATTGGCCACACGCTTAACGATTTCTACAGTCTGCAGCCTGAGGTGCGCCGGGAAACGCCGATTCAATTTCTGCTTGAACGGCGCTGGCCGCCTAAGGGAGATGCTTTTCAGTCGCTGATGCATTACTGGGATGTGAAGACCGCGGTGGGCGATGAACTGATGCGGATCGCACCATGCAATCACATCCGCGAAATACCGGTAATGCTTTATGAGCAGTGGCATATTGAGGTCCCGGAGCTGGCTATTGAGCTGGCGATGATCTTTCAGCTGGCGTGGATTTCAGAGGTTAGAGGGCGCTGCATGAACATACAGAAATTTATGGTGTCAGGCAACGAAGAGGTGATCACCGGATTTCTGCATATGGCTAATGTATTTTGCCACAAGGCTTATGGGGAACCGGCTGAAACGATTGAAATCTATTCACTGATGGATGGACGGAGGCATATATTCGACGGTGCCGGTGTGCCGCTTGCGGAATCCCTGGATTACGTGCGGTTGCTGTCTGTGTTCTTAAGCCAAGAGGATTCGGCGGACCAGAGGATAAGTGTCGGGGACCGGAGGAATGAGAAGAGCGAAGCTTCTTTCGGCGGATTCGGCCTGATGTAATCCGGATGTTTTGTGCTTGCCAACAGGGCGGAGGAGAGATAAGGTAGTGGCAGGAGGTGCCTGAACCGATGCCTGAACCGATCAAAACCTTTAATACCGCGGTAGAAGCAACGCTTGAAGTAATTGGAGGGAAGTGGAAGCCGGTTATTCTTTTCCTCCTCACCTTTGGTAAGAAGCGCAACGGGGAGCTTATGGCCCTGATGCCAGCCGTTACACAGAAAGTTCTGACACAGCAGCTGCGCGAATTGGAGGCCGATGGTGTTATTCACCGGATTTCTTACAATGTAGTTCCCCCGAAAGTGGAGTACGAATTGACTGAATACGGATGGAGTCTGCAGGACATTCTTCACCTGCTGTGCAGATGGGGAGATTCCCATATTGAACGGACATATGGCGACAAGGCTATTGTGTTGTCTGAACGCGAATGGATTGATAAGACAGCCGGTCTCTAAATACAGAGACCGGCTGTCTTTCTGCAATCTAAGGATGTCTGGACGGGAATTATGGAATGATTTTGCGTTCGCGCAGGAGATCGAAGATTTCCTGGAACATGAGCTCGGTGTCTATGAACTCATGGAAGCCGGCACGGCGCGCCTTGCTGCTGTCCGCAAAAAAATCGTAATCCCAGGAGAAGACAAAATCCCCGAATGCCCAGGAAGAAACACTCTGGTAGCTATTTGGAATCAAATCGTATTTTTTGAGCATTGCGTTCCACAATGGCGCTTTATCCTCCATGATAACAGACAATGACATCTGAAGCGGCGGTGCTGTTTCCAGCCCAAAGTAGGCGGCTATTTTGGGCCACAGCTCGTCCCAGCGGAACAAGTCGCCATTCGTAATGTTGAACGCCTGATTGGCACAGCGCTCATCGGTGGCGGCCCACACGGTTGCTTTGGCCAGCAGTCCGGCGTCGGTCATCTCCAGCAGGCTATGATAAGCCCCGGGTTTGCCGGGAAAGCGCAGAGGGATGCCAAGTTCCTTTGACATAGAAGCATACACAGCAATGACCATGGCTAGGTTCATGGGATTACCCAATGCGACTCCGCATACGACAGAAGGCCGCAGCGCAGACCAAGTCCATTGTTTTCCCGCCTGACGCTGCTCCAGGAAGTTCTGCTGATCTATATTGAATTCAGGCGGCATATGATTGGCGTCTGTTTCCCGGGCTGGGGTTTTGAATGGTCCCAGATGCGCGCCGTATACTTTATAGCCTTGCATCAGACTGATGTGCTGAAGTCCGCTCGCTGCCGGCTCAACGGCTTCAACTACATTAACCAGCATGGCGAGGTTCGGGGGCACAAGCTCTGCCCATGTTGGACGGTCCTGATAGGCTGCGTAGAAGATATGCGTTACCTCCCTAAGGCTCCCAAGCTTCTGCCGGGTATCCAAGGCATCGAGCAGATCGGCAGAGATATAACGGATACGGTCCGTATTATCACCGCCCCGGCGTGATACACCGATAATGTCCCATTCCGGCAGAGTAACCAGATGCCCGATCAGATTGCTGCCAATGACCCCGCCGGCCCCGATCACGAGGGCTGTTTTGCGCATTGCCTTTTCCTGCTGATTCATACTATTATTCCTCCCTTTGTGTGCTGGCTTCCTCTGCATTATGAGTCTCTGTATACAGGATGAACAGTACGCACTTTGAAGTCATATAGGAACTTTGAAGTAACAAAGGGAAGGCTTTATAGGTGGATAAGCCAGCAAAAAAAAGCCCCTAAGCTCAGCAGGAAACTGCCAAGAAAAGGGGCCGTGACTATTATTCCAACTCTCAATTTCGTATAAAGCCTTGGGATCAGCCGGTATACCGGTAGTAATCCTGCTTGTTCAAAATCACGAAGCCGCAGCTTTCGTACAGCTTCAGCGCGTTGGGGTTATCAAGCGCCACCTCCAGGTTCACACCGTTGTAATTGCGGCGCTCCCGTTCAATGGTCTGCTGAAGTGCGCTGCGTCCAATCCCGAGCCCGCGCAGCTTCTTATCTACGGTGAAGCCGTAAATCCAGGTCTCGTTGTTCTCGGTCCACAGCCGCATCTTGCCGGCAGGCTGGCCGTTCATTTCGATCATAATGTGCTCCTGCAGAGCTTCGTGCTGCTGCTGTTCAAACATTTCCGCAGCATCCTCCTGCGTCATGTCAAACCCTTCACGGTCCAGCTCGATTAGAATATGAGCCTCGTCTTCACGGGCAGGGCGCAGGATAACGGCTCCGCCCGCAGAGCTTGCTTCAGCTGAACCCTGTGGCACAGCTGCCGCATCCCATTTCATCTGGTATTCTGCATGATTGAATACGAGCGGCAAGGTCTTCAGAAAACCGGGAGCAGACAATGAGGCGGCCGGGGCATTCAAGAGCAGCGCCGTGATATTGTTCCGCTTGATAATCGTCTGAGCCCGCTCCCAGAGCGAGGTGAAGATACCTCGACGGCGGTAGCCCGGGCGGACCATCCCGCATACTTCCATCTCGCCGGCGAATCCG
>CAKMKL010000260.1 GCA_927443375.1 uncultured Paenibacillus sp.
TTCATTTCTCTTCCTCCCCGTAATCGATATATATTGGTTAATGACTTAATACACGGCTGAGAAACGTCCGGGTCATCTTCATGGATCAGGGACAAATTGTGGAAGAAGCCGAGCCGGCCCAATTCTTCGCCAGTCCAAAGGAAGAACGGACCCGGACGTTTCTCAGCCGTGTATTAAGTCATTAACCAATATATATCGATTACGGGGAGGAAGAGAAATGAACAAATTTAAGAGCTTCAAATGGTTAAGTGTGCTGATGGTTGCAGCTTTATTCGTCATTGCTGGATGCGGAAATAACAATAATGCCGGGAATAATACGGCAGCCAGCGGCAGCAATACTGCCGGGGAAGCAGCGGATTCTGCTGCAATCGCCAAGATCAAGGAACGCGGCAAGCTGCTGGTAGGAGTTAAATATGACACCCGGTTGTTCGGACTGAAGGATCCTGCATCCGGCAACGTTGAAGGCTTCGATATCGATATCTCCAAAGCGATTGCCAAGCACATTCTGGGTGATGAAAATGCTATTGAGCTGAAGGAAGTCACCTCCAAGACACGCATTCCGATGCTGAATAACGGTGAGATCGATATGGTTGTCGCTACAATGACAATCACCGAGGAACGCAAGAAGGAAGTTGATTTCTCCGACGTGTATTTCCAGGCTGGACAATCGCTGCTCGTGAAGAAAGGCAGCCCGATTACCGGACTTGAAAGTGTAACCAAGGATACCAAGATCCTGGGCTCCAAGGGTGCCACATCGATCAAGAACATTAAAGAGAAGGTTCCGGGTGTAACGGTGCTGGAATTCGATAACTATCAGGATGCTTTTGCAGCCCTGAAGGCAGGTCAAGGGGATGCGCTCACAACCGACGATGCAATTCTGTACGGTATGGCTTCCCAGGATGACGGTTATGAAGTTGTAGGTAAACCATTCACCGATGAGCCATACGGCATTGCCGTACAAAAAGGCAACACGGATGTGGTTAAGGCCATTAATGATACACTGGCTGAACTGAAAGCAAACGGCGAATACGATGCCATCTATACCAAATGGATCGGTAAAGCTCCAGCGAAATAAGTGAACAGGTCTTGCCCTTATAAGGATTACAGAAACGGTACCCGGCCCTGTAGAGGACCGGCTCTGCCGTTTCTTCTTGTAAACAGACAGGGCAGGAAAGGAACAAAGTAAGGAAGTCCAACTAATTATCTTTTAGGCAAGGGTAGGTGAGAACGATGGATTTTTCGATATTAACCGATTATTTCGGCCTTTATCTGGAGGGCTTCTGGGGTACGATTCTGTCCAGTGTGCTAGCCTTGATCGGCAGCTTCCTGCTCGGGTCTGTAATTGCGGTATTCCGTATCACCACAGTGAAGGGACTGCGCTGGTTCGGAACGGGATACGTCGAGTTCGTCCGTAATATTCCGCTGCTGCTTGTGGTGTATATTTTCTATTATGGCCCCTCGGCACTGGGTTTTCCGCTTGACGGCTTTAAGGCAGGAACGATAGGTCTGGCCGTGTACACCTCGGCATTTATTGCAGAAGCAATCCGTGCGGGAATTATGGCTGTTCCCAAAGGGCAGATGGAGGCGGCGCGTTCGTCCGGACTCAGCTATATTCAGACCATGATGCATGTGATTTTGCCGCAGGCCATTAAGCTGGTCATTCCGCCGCTCGGGAACCAGTTCATTAACCTGATTAAGAACTCTTCCGTGCTGACCATTGTGGCAGGGATGGATCTGATGTATTTCGCAGACAGCATCTCTACAGAGACCTACCGTACCTTTGATACTTATATTTTTGTGGCGGTATTCTATCTGGTGCTGACACTGCCGCTCAGTTACGGCGTCCGGGTATGGGAGCGCAGATTGCAGCGGAAGTACTAATGGTACACTCCCTGAATTAAGATTTAGGAACACTTTGATAACTAGCAAGGAGGGATACTATGGATTTTGCCGGTGCATTTTCAGCCGCTAATTTAGGTTTTTTGATGGACGGCTTCTACCTTACACTGATTGTGGCTTTTGTGTCGATCATTCTGAGCTTCGTAATTGGCGTGATTGTCGGTGTAATCCGCTATGCGGAAGTGCCGGTCCTCTCGCCGGTAATGTTCTTTCTGGTTGAGCTAATCCGTAACTTGCCGCTGCTGCTGATTATTTTCTTCGTCCGCTTCGCGCTGCCGGAGGTAGGAATCAAGATGGGACTGACCACGGCGGCAATTGCCGCACTCACGATCTTCGAGGCTGCGATGATTGCAGAGATCGTGCGCGGGGGATTAACGGCCATTGACAAGGGACAGATTGAAGCCGCACGTTCGTCCGGACTCAGCAGCTTCCAGACGTTATGGCATATCGTGCTTCCGCAGGGGCTGCGTCATATGGTGCCGCCGCTCGTCAGCCAGTTCATTTCATTGCTCAAGGATACCTCACTTGCGACAATCGTCGCCCTGCCGGAACTGATGCATAATGCGAAGATTGTGATGGGGCAGAAGGAAAGCTTTACGATTCCTGTTCTGCTGCTGATTGCCGTGCTGTATTTCGCAGTGAATTACCTGCTGTCAGTGGTTTCGAGAAGATTTGAGCATAAAACGGCCTGATTTACCGGAAACCAATACCAGGGCGTATAAAAACGGCAAGGCTTATGGTAGTATAGTTGACAACATCTCTTGGCAGGAGCAGTGGGCGATGGGACAATCTATACTTAAATCCAGGGCTTTGCAGATTGCTGTGGTAGCTTTGGGTACAGCAGTGGCCGGGGAATTCAAAATAAATCCGTTTGACGGTGACATCTTCCGGATTGCACTAGGCAGCAGCGCTTTTCTGCTGTTTTTGCTTTTAATGAGGCGGCTGCCATATATTACTACGGGAATCGCAACAGGCGTCACCGTGTTATTATTCCGCACCGGGATGGATGCTGCATCCGGCAGCGGAGCTTCGTTTCTGCAGAGTCTGAACAGCCATTTCTCAGCGATGGTCTATTATATTGTGTTCGCGGTACTGATGAGTCTGATCAAAAGCCGGCTGGATACGTTCCATCCCCTTGTCCTTGGCGGCGTTGCGGCGATTATTGATCTGCTGTCGAATGAGATGGAGCTGCTCACCCGGCTGATAGTGCTGGACTCGGCCACCTTCCGGCTGAATGAATGGACGTTTCTGATGGCGATTGCGGTGATCCGCACCTATTTTACAACCGGGGTATACAGCAGTATCTCTGTCAGCCAGATGCGGATTACGCAGCGGGAGCAGAACCGGCGGATGGAGCAGATGCTCGGCTTCGGCTCGGGGCTGTACGGGGAAGTTTTTTATCTGGAGAAATCGATCGGGACGCTGGAGCGTGTGACGTTAAGCAGCTATGATCTGTACCGCAGCCTCAAGGCGGAGGAAGAACTTAGGCCGTACAGCCGCCAGGTGCTTGACATTACCCAGCAGATTCATGAAGTGAAGAAGGATTCGCAGCGCATTCTGGCAGGTCTGGTGAAGCTTGTGGAGCGCGAGGTGACCGGCGATCTGCCGCTGTCTGTGATCATGAAGTTTACGCTCAAGAGCAATGCCAAGTACGCTGAAATGCTGGGCAAACAAATAAATTTTACACTGATGATGAACTCTGACTATATCACCGCGAGCTATATCCCGCTGTTAACTCTGCTGGGTAATCTTACGGCTAATGCGGTTGAAGTGATAAAAGTGGAAGGCAGCTTGTCCCTTGAAGTGTATGAGGAGGGGGAGAATACGGTCTTTGCAGTAGCGGACAGCGGCGGCGGGATTGCCGAACGTGATCTTGAACTGCTGTTCGAGCCGGGCTTTACCACGAAGTTCGATCAGGAGGGCGTTGCGGCTACGGGGATTGGACTGTCGCATGTGAAGGATATTGTCGACTTATTCGGGGGGCACCTTACAGTTGATAACGCCTCGAAGTTTGGAGGGGCCAGGTTTCAGATTATTTTGCCGACGGCAAAGCTGCGGAAGGAGGAGGAATAGGGAATGCCGCTATCTTTCTGTATTGTAGATGACGACGGGTCGGCCAGAAGAATGCTGCAGCATATCATTGAGGACAGCGGACTTGGCGAAGTGACGGGTACAGCGGAATGCGGACAGGACGGAGTACGTCTGATTCTGGAGGAACGTCCGGATATTGTGCTGATGGATCTGCTGATGCCGGACCAGGACGGGATTGAGACGATTAATTCGCTGCAGGCCCAAGGCTGCCGCTCCAAGTTCGTGATGATCTCGCAGATCGAGAACAGTGATATGGTTGGCCGGGCCTACCGCAGCGGAATCGAGTTCTTCATCCGTAAGCCGATCAATAAAATCGAAGTCGAGTCCGTGCTGCATAAAGTGAATGAGCGGTATGCGATTAACCGTTACCTGGATGAGATCAAATTGAGTCTCGGCAAGCTGGAAGGGCTGCAATTCGGACTGGCGCCGGCTGCGGTGAATAAACGTTCCGTAAAAGAGATCATCCAGCCCATTCTGATGAATATGGGCATGATCTCTGAGGCTGGAAGCCGGGATATCATTCTGATGATGGAGCTTACAGCCGCCAGAGAGGATAACCGGACCCTTCCGCCGCTTAAGGAGCTGTATGAAATGGCTGCGGCTACCTATAAGACATCTCCCTCTGAAACAGCCAAGGAGGTCAAAGCAATTGAACAGCGCCTGCGCCGTGCTTTGTCTGCCGGGCTGATGAATCTGGCTTCGATCGGGCTGACGGATTACGGGAATCCGAAGTTTGAGCACTACGCGCCGCTGTATTTCGACTTTGAAGAGGTGCGGCTGAAGATGAAAGAGATCGAGCTGGGCCGGGATTCCGGCAAAGTGAAGGTTAACCTGAAGAAGTTTCTGCAGGTGCTGCATTTGGAGCTGCTGGAAGGCCTGGGCCGCTAATTCATTCGAACGGGTAGAGCCGTACAATCTGACAACCACCGGAACCGCTGAACAGCGGGCTGGCGGTTATTTTTTTGCAGATGAATAGGGATTTGGGCAGAAGCCGCCCATGCTGTACAATGGTAAATAAAGCCGCTGCATGCTTAGAAACAGGATTAGACGGAGGACTCATAGATGATACGTACACTGGCGGTAACACATAAGGGTGAAGTGCTGACAGATCTGCCGCTTCAGAGCATAACGATAGCTGATTATGCCTGGATTTGGGCGGATTTCGCCTCCCCCACACCGGAGGAAACGCTCCTGCTAGACACCTATTTTCATTTTCACCCCCTGGCGATTGAGGATTGCATGCATGTCCTGCAGCGGCCTAAGCTGGATTATTATGAGAATGTGCAGTTTTTTGTGCTGCATGCGCTCAATGAAGTGACGCTGGAGGCAGAGGAAATAGACCTGTTCTTAAACAAAAGCTTCCTCGTCTCCTATCATCACCAGCAGAAATCAGAAATGGATGAAGCCTGGGAGATCGTGCAACGGGAAATTCACAGCCGCAAAGGCTGGTCCGGAGGACCGATGGCTGCCGCCTACACCGTGATGGATAAGCTGGTCGACAAATATTTTCCCAGCCTGTACAGTCTGGAAGACGAGCTGGCGGACCTGGAGAGCATGGGCAGCACGGAATCGGTGGAGGAGCTGATGAGCCAGGTGTTCAATGTGCGGGGGCGGCTGCTCAAGCTGCGCCGGACGATTGTCCCGATGCGTGATCTGATGTACCGGATCGTCAATTCGCAGCATGTGCAGAGCAACGGGGAGGAACGGATCTATTTCGGTGATATCTATGATCATCTGCTGAAGCTGACCGACATGCTTGAGGTCGACCGGGAAATGACCGCCGATCTGCGGGACAGCTACATCTCACTTAACTCCAACCGGATGAATTCCATTATGAAGACACTCACTGTGATCACGACGGTATTCATGCCGCTGACGCTGATCGCCGGAATCTACGGAATGAATTTCAGAGTGATGCCGGAGCTCGGCTGGGCCTACGGGTATCCGGTGATTCTGCTGCTGATGCTGGTGCTGGGGGCGGGCATGTTCCGGTGGTTCCGGCGGAGCGGCTGGTTTAAGTAGTAGAGTGGTACAGTCTGCGGTAACAATAAAATGCGTGAAACGCCACCGCTAAGTGCGGCGGCGTTTCACGGTGGCAGGAGAGGACTTGCGATTTTTTTTCGGTGGGGATTTGCGGCGCCGCGTAGAGGGGCGTCTTTTTTTGCGTGATTTGGGCTTATACAGGGCAGCATCCTCTTCTGCGGCCAGAGCGCCCGAGCCTTTCTTCTTGCCGAAGGTGCCCATCACGAGCTTCACCATCGGTGCCATTTCCGAAAAGCCCTGCACCACCTTCTGTACCTTGCCCATGGAGTTTACGATCCCGTCGATCCCGCCCATCCGGTCAATAATTCCCTTGATCTGATCCATATTGGCGAGATTCCCGAGATTACCGAGACCGCCCAGCAGCCCGCCGGCTTTTGGGGCAGCGGCAGTGGCAGCATCGGTTACGGGTACGGCCAGTACTGATTCTGCCGCCTCCGCCCCAAGCGCAGGGAGCAATCCGGCCTCCGCAGAGGGAGGCGGCTGGACGTATGAACCGATTCCGGGATAGGGTGAGTAAGTATACGGACCGGCCAGTGAACGTCTATCCCGGCTGGAATGATTATAGTAATGATTCGGCATAACATCACATTCCTTCGTTAGTGGTTTGCTATACTGTATGTCATGGGCGAACATAAGGTATAGACAAACGCCCGGGTTACCGGGATAGCAGCGGAAAAGGGCGAATGCCCACCAGGCGGAAGCGGAAGTGAAGAAACCGTGTCCATGCTTGATTTCCGGTGCTTATGTAGTACTATAATTAAGGCGGTAAATCCTATAGAGCAGAGGAAACGGGTTTTCGGTTACATAAGATTATGTGCGCCTATGGTGGACAGTTGTCCATTGTTTTCGTTCTTTACAGCGTGAAATCGTTAATGCTTGAAAAAACTGCTCCAGTACAATATAGTAGAGGCAAGATAGTCTGTTTAATTTTATATTTTTAATGTTTTAATGTCAGTTTTGTATAATGCTTAATCAGTGAAAATGACGCTGACCAAACTTTTAGGGGATGATCTACGATGCAGCTTAAGAAGCTAAACGATAAAAGTGTTGACCAATTATTTGAAGCCATTTTAACACTCAAAAATATGGAAGAATGTTATGTGTTCTTTGACGATCTGTGCACAGTAAACGAAATTCAGTCGCTGTCGCAGCGTCTGGAGGTTGCACGCATGCTCGGCAAAGGCTCTACCTATAACCAGATCGAAGCCGAGACCGGAGCAAGCACAGCGACGATCTCACGGGTGAAGCGCTGCCTGAATTACGGCAATGACGGCTATAAGTTAACGCTGGAACGTCTGGGGCGTTAAGACATGAAGCCGGGCGTACTTATTATCAGTCATGGCTCCCGCGACAAGGCCTGGGTTTCGATTGTAGATGAAGCAGTGGGCCATTTATCGCTGGAGAAAGAGCTGCCGGTCGCGGTCTCATTTCTGGAGCTGGTAGAAGGCCGTTTGATTCAAGATGGTATAAATGAGCTGGAATATGCAGGGGTCACAGATATCATTGTGATCCCCTTGTTTGTTTCCTCGGGAAGTACGCATATCGATGAGATAGAGTATGCACTTGGGGCGAAGCCTGCCCCTGAGCGCGAGACCGATCTGGAATGCTTCGAGGTGCGGGCTAACGTGCATTTCGGCTACCCGGTCGATGATGATCCGGATATTGCCGTAATGCTCTGGGACAAGCTGCGGGAGCTGTCTGTCCATCCGGAGCGGGAGACGATTCTGCTCGTGGGGCATGGCAGCATACATGACGGCTTCCGCCAGCGCTGGGAAGTTGGCATCTCCTCCCTGGCGGAGCGGGTACGCCAGGTCAGCGGAGTGGCAGCGGCTGATTACGGTCTGCTGAACCCCGAGAATGTAAGAGAGCGGGCTGAATATTGGATCGGGCAGGGCCATGATGTTCTGGTGGCTCCGCTCTTTCTGAGTGAGGGATATTTCACTAAAGTAGTCATTCCGAAGCGGCTTGCGGGTCTCAAGTATGCTTATTCAGGCAGCACCCTGCTGCCGCATCCGCTGCTGCCGCACTGGATTGAGCAGCAGGTGCTCAAAATGCTGGAGAAGCTGCAGGTTCATTAATTGCGGTAATTCACACTCCCGGAGTGTTGATTTCCGCCGCTGCCGCATACATATATTTAGATTACCTGCTGAGGAAGCCTGCTGAAGTGGCTGGCTCTATATAAGCTGAAATAAAGGACTACCTAGAGGCAAAAACCAGCGGAGGGGAAGTTTGGAACTGTAGGAGCAATAGCGGCCGGAAGTCCAAACATTCCCCGCAGTCTGCGTACAATGCCGCGAGTAAATCGAAAGTTCAGCTTATATATAGTAAAATATATTCGCCGGTTAGTCTCCGACATTGCTTGTAGGGTGCTGAATTGGGTATAATCAGTAAGGTTATCTATTATATAAACAGGTGGCGTTCCGGTAATGAAAACTGCGAGATTGATTTATAATCCCACTTCTGGACGGGAAGAAATGAAAAAGCGACTCGCCGACATTTTAGACCGGCTGGATATAGGCGGCATTGAAGCAACTTGTCATGCTACAACCGGAGAAGGCGATGCTACTGCAGCTGCGGCAGAAGCGGTTGAACGCGGATGTTATGATCTGATCATAGCAGCCGGCGGCGACGGCACGCTGAACGAGGTTATTAACGGTATGGCGGAGAAGCCCAATCTTCCCCCGCTCGGCGTATTGCCGCTGGGTACTACCAATGATTTTGCCCGGGCGATGGGCATTCCGAAGAACTGGGAGGATTCCTGCGATCTGATTCTGCGCCAGGAGTCGCGCCTGATTGACCTCGGCAAAGCCAACGACCGATACTTCATTAATATAGCCGGCGGCGGCCGCCTGACCGAGCTGACATACGAGGTTCCCAGCAGACTCAAGACGATGATGGGACAACTGGCTTACTACCTCAAAGGGATTGAGAAAATGGCCAGCCTGTCACCGCAGGAGCTGTACATCCGCGCGAACGGCCAGGAGCTGATCCATGACGAGTTCATGCTCTTCCTGATCGCCAACACCAATTCCGTCGGCGGCTTCGAGAAGCTCGCCCCGGATGCGCGCATCGACGACGGCCTGTTCGACGTTATTTCGGTCAAGAAATGCAACCTTGCGGAGTTCATCCGTCTGGTCACCCTGGCGATCCGCGGCGAGCATCTGCAGGACAAGAAAGTCGTGTACTTCCGTACCGATGCGATGGAGGTTACTTCTCCGGGATACGTCCAGCTTAACCTGGACGGGGAACTCGGCGGTACGCTGCCGGGCAAGTTCCAGATTTTGCCGCAGCATTTGCGGATTTTTGCGCAGAATCATTGAGGGTGGGGAACTTTCGGGGATGCGGCTGATGAGGCCGCATTGTAGGACGTTAACATGACAGAAATGCTCCACTTGATTCGTGCGGTGGCCCGCCCGGGTCGGCTGGAGCTTTTGTATTAGAAGAACACGAAAGAAGTGAAAATATAGCTATGAGTAAACAACGCAGTGGACGCAGCGCAAGCCGCCGGGAAGGCATGGCGCCTGCCGCCGGACTGCCAGTGAATAAGAATGACGAGGTTATGCTCGATATCATCGGCATGACCCATGAAGGTGAAGGGGTAGGCCGGGTAGAAGGCTTTACCCTTTTTGTGTCTGGAGCCCTGCCCGGTGAGAAGGTCCGGGCAAAGGTGCTTAAGACCAAGAAGCAGTACGGCTACGCCAAACTGCTTGAGATTGTGCAGGCCAGCGGCGACCGAATTGCGCCGCCTTGCCCGATCTACGACCAATGCGGCGGCTGCCAGCTGCAGCATATGGATTACACTGCCCAGCTGGCGTGGAAACGCCAGCTGGTGGTGGACAATCTCCAGCGGATCGGGAAGCTGGAGGTGGCTGGGGCGCCGGGTAGAGGGGCAGAAGGCGGAAGTGCAGCTGATTCTGCAGGGACGGAAAGTGCAGCAGCTGAGGGAGATAGCATGGCGAGTGGAAGTGCTGCGAGGGCTCAAGTTGATGCTATCATTGTTCAGCCTACCCTGGGTATGGACGAGCCTTGGCGTTACCGCAACAAGGCTCAGGTGCCGATCGGCGTCACAGAAGGCGGTCTGGTCGGCGGTTTCTACGCCCGCGGCAGCCACCGGATCGTCGATATGGAGACATGCCTGATTCAGCACGAGCATAACGACGACGTTGTAGCCGCGGTGAAACGCATCGGCAGAGAGCTCGGCATTTCCGCCTATAATGAAGAAACTGGACGCGGCCTGCTCCGCCACGTTGTCGTGAAGAAAGCCTTCCGCACCGGCGAAATGATGCTCGTCCTCGTCACGAGCGGCCGCGATATTCCGCATCTGGACGCCTGGCTCGGCAGCATCCGGGAACAGCTGCCGGATGTAGTCAGCATCTGCCAGAACGTGAACACCCAGCGCACGAATGTGATCTTTGGTAACGAAACCCGTGTCCTGTGGGGCAGAGATGTTATCTACGACTATATTGGGGATGTGCAGTTCGCCATCTCCGCTCGCTCATTCTATCAGGTGAACCCGGCACAGACTGAGGTGCTGTATGGTAAAACTGTAGAATATGCCGGACTGACTGGCAACGAAACGGTTATCGATGCCTATTGCGGCATCGGAACGATCTCGCTGTTCTTGGCGCAGCATGCGGCTAAGGTGTACGGCGTAGAGATTGTGCCTGAAGCTATCGAGGATGCCCGGGGGAATGCCCGGCTTAATCATATGAACAACGTAGTGTTCGAAGTAGGAGCATCCGAGGATGTAATTCCAAACTGGAAAGAGCAAGGCGTCACGCCGGACGTCATCGTCGTCGATCCACCGCGTAAGGGCTGCGATCCACGGCTGCTGGATACGATCCTGGCAATGAAGCCGGAGCGGGTGGTGTATGTGTCGTGCAATCCATCGACACTGGCGAGGGATTTGCGGGTGCTGGAGGATGGCGGGTACAAGACAGTGGAGGTCACTCCGGTGGATATGTTCCCGCATACGGTTCATGTGGAGTCGGTGGCGCTGTTGGTCAGAAAAGACTAATAGTTGAGGTGTATTAGCGCATACAGCAAAGAAGCGGGTACAATCCCGCTTCTTTTTCAATAGCTTTGGATTATTCATTGTTTTCCAATGCGGCAGTAAGACGTGGTAAAGATATACCTAACTTTGTTGCTTCTCTCACAACTTCAATTACCGCAAAGCCTGCTTTACTATTGTTGTATTCGATGAAAAGTCGTGGTAAGCTGCCCTTCGCAAAAATAACCTTGTTAAAAAGCGTACCGAGAAGTGCGGGTGGAATCTTAGTCAACAGTAGAGAAATCATATCAATTTTTGCACCTCTTGCTTTAAGTACAGGGATGATTTCCCTCATGTTCTTACCAACATTTACGAATGAGTCCCTATCATTCATGAGTGCTGGAAAACTTCCGCATCTCAACACCTCGGTCTCCATAGCCGCGTTCATGGCAAAGTGATTCCATAGCCAGTTTTCCATATCTTTTATCCAACTAATTTTAAAATGGGCACTTTCAAATAGTTCTTTGACCTTGTTGTTAATAGATTCAGTGCCTACCCGTGGTTTTTCCAAAAATAGCATTTTCAAAAAGCCACCTCTAAGCCTATTGTCCGCAATGCCGCCGCCTCCTCCCGGAAACCCAAAGACAACATTGTTCATAGACAACGGTGAGATTGATGATTTCAAATCTTGCCAAACGTTATTGAATAATAGGACAGGGGCGGTTCCAGCAACAGTTGATAGCAATTGTGCTGCTCCTGGAAGTTGTTCCGTGTTGACACTCACAATAATGAGATCATAATTCGGGCTCAGCTCCTCATGCAGTTTGACGTTCCAGCTTTCTTTTATTAGCTGTTTCCCTCTTCGTGCGTCCCACATATCAAGCTCTATGTTGCTTCCGAAGGTTTCTTTTCTCCCTTTTCTAACGTAAAACTCAACTGCATGCCCTGCCTTTTCAAAGGCCCAAGCATATTGGGTTGATATTACACCTCTACCGAAGAATAAAATTCTCATATAGCCTCCTAAAAATATAATAGCCTCTCGGCATTCGCCGAGGCTTGTGAGACAAGGGTTTTCCCGTCCCATCAGATGTAACTTCCTCCTACTTTTGTAGGGGGATTATTTATTTCAGCCACACTTCAAATTGGAAAAAATCATTGAAGATTGAGGCTTATTTCTTAAAAAAGTCCTTGACTTTTCATTCATTTTTCCAAAATCGCGGGGTAAGGGGGTAGGTACCTTTTACGACTTCTTCGCCCGTTTCTGGAACGGCTCCGCTCCAAACTGGAGACCTAAGCGTCAACCCAAACGCAAGCGTAAACCCAAGAGGGGCAAGAAGGGAGAAAAAGCGCCAACCGCCACTCCCGGCAGAATCAAGCGCCTGGTGGAATGGTTTCTTCGTCATCCTCAGAAGGTTCACTCTCTGCCCGCAGACCGTCTCTTTGCTTTCTTCCAAACTCAGTTTCTTTCAGTTTCTGCAAGCCTCGGAATCCTCGGGGATCTTTCGGCATTGACCACGGCCGGTGATGGCACACCACTCGTGACCTCCGTTTATCCCCGAAGTACTCCGGCTTGTCTTTGCCGTGCCCGCGGTATCCTTGTCTGCAGCCATCCTCGTCTGTATTCCCAGCCCGACTGCGACTCCGGCTGGGACAGCGCACGCGAAAGATACTTTAATGGTTACCACCTGTACATGTTCTCTGCGGCGGATAGCCCCTACGATTTGCCTCTCTATCCCCGGCTGCATCCTGCCTCTCAGCATGATGGGGTCAGCCTGGTCCGGAGTGCGACCGAATTTCAGCAACGATTCACCTTGGGCACCGTGAATAAAATACTCCTGGCTGCTCATGATACGGAAGCGATTTACACGCTTCTGGATACCCAGCAGATTGAGCCTTTTATTGATCTCAACCCTAGAGGCGCGAAACCTGTGACCGTGGGTGAAATCATGATTTCACCCACCGGGGTTCCGATTTGTCCGAACGGCAACGAAATGAAGTCCAACGGCTTCGACAAGTCCCAAAACCGCCGGAAATGGCGCTGTTCTCCCACCTGCGGATGTTCCACCGCCAAGTACGGCCGAACCTACCACACGTTCAGCCGCGACAATCTCCGTATGTTCCCGAAGACGCTTCGCGGGTCCGAGAAGTGGAAGCTGATTTACAAGCGCCGCACCTCTGTCGAGCGTTCCAACAAACGGGAGAAGCTCGATTACAAGCTCGAAGCCGGTCGGCACCGTTCCACTAAGATGTGGTACATTCGTACCTATGGCATTATGATCTGCCAACATATGCACGCCTGGTACCGGAGTCAAAAAGAAGAATGGGATCTTTTGAAAGACGTCTTTCGTCCTTTTTTAACCTAATTTTTTTAAAAGCTTGGGATCTCAAGGGAGAGGTCTGCCCTTTTTTGAAACTGACTTTCATCTTCCATCTTTTCCAGCTCTGTTCTTCTGTTTTCTCTGCCTCAGCCTTATAACAGGGCTCGTTATTCCGAGAGGCTATTATATATTAATGCTTGCTAATCATCAAACAACGTGTTGTATAATGTTATTGTATAGATTCACTATAAGGTCATCAACCATCAGATTTTTAATATCTGTCGTATAAACAATTGAACAGAAATGGAGACAAATAATGAATAAGCAACCTGAAATTACGGACAAAACACGGCAAACATTTATAAATGTATTCTGTGATTTATATAGTCAAAAACCAATTGAAAAAATATCTGTTCAAGAGATTGCTAACCAATCAGGATATAACCGCAGTACATTCTATCAATACTTTACGGATATCTATGCGTTGTTGGACTGCGTTGAAGAGCGTGTTTTGAAATCCATTAACGAGGAAATGGCAACCAGAGAGTTTTCTACACATACTTTCCAAGATGCACTTCAATGCTTGGAAAATGTAGAGGAAATTTCAGTGCTTAAAGCTATCTTGGGAGACTATGGTTCTGTTCATTTTGTTGAACGCCTGAAAAGAGAAATTCCCTTTGAGAGATTGATTGTGGACTTTCCTACAAATGATGTCTTAGCGCCATACATCATTGAGTTTTACATATCCACTTTAATATCTATGTTTCGCCTATGGATACGCAACGACAAGGATCTATCATCGGAAGAATTGGTCAAGTTAATAGATGGCCTATTTACAAGTGGAATAACACCGTATCCTATCTTTGGCACGGTCAATCCGCGGCGCCTTTAGTCGTCCCGTATTTGTTCATTGGTTTATAAGGTTTATTGAGTACCGGACTCGGAGTGGGGCTTCAACAAACACAACATAACAAATAGACCGCATGCCTTTGCCGGCAGTGCGGTCTATTGTTTTTATTGGACAGCAGCGATGCGACGGAACAGGAACACATTCTACAATCGTTGCAGGAGTGCGGTATAGTAATCGTTACCATTTCGCTTATCCAGTTTTTCCGCTGTGGCGAGAGCGTCTTGCTGGAAGTGCTTCGCAAGCAGCGTTACCTCCCCGGACTGATGCTCACACGGGTGTCCTGCCGGAAGCTTGACCTGGAACCGGATGGATTCTCCCGCCAGCTGTCGGAACAACTTGGCCGAATAGGCGTTGAATATCATCCGGTCGACCGGGTTCTCATGATCGAGAGAGGAGGCGATATACTCTTCAAAGACCTCCAGCGCCTTGATTGGATCCGTCAAGGTCAGGTAACCGATGTGCTCTCCCTGATGATACAGAAAATCGCGGTTACCCCTTACTAACTTGAAGCCTTTCTTCTGAAGCTTATCTGCTTCCTGCTGACGGCCCGTCCGCAAGAGAGGGAACAGCACCTTCGTGATGGTCACATGAGGCACCTCGCCGCAGCTCATTTTACCTTTGAGAATCGGCTCGGCCGCCTTCACGGTTCCTTCGTCATCTCCCCGCTTTGCCAGAAATTCGACAAGTCGGTTTTGCTCACAGGCCGGACAATCGCTCATCTCATCCAGATCCATGGACTGTACGATATCCCATTCTGCCTGAGAATTGTCCAGCTCTCCAAACTCCGCGAAGATGTGCGCCCGGTAGTAGTGATAGGAACGGCTGCTATAGCCTTCGGCTGCAAAACGGATCTTCATGTCCTCCAGCAGGTTCTCGATCTGAACACGGCTAATTTCTGGAAAAGAAGTGATGCGATCCAGAACCCACTTGTAGGACCACAGCAGGGTGAAGCTATCAAACCGGTCCGGATTTTTGTCATACTGTCCCAATTGCCAGGAAAAGGCGACCAGCGCCTTCATTGGATAGCCGTGGAAGCTGCCCGTCTCTACGATTTCGCTGCGTGCCTCAAAGCCCTGATCGAGATCTCCTGCGGCATCTGCCACCCGTACCGCCTGCTCCAGCAGTTCCAGCTTAGCCTTTCCGCCTGGCATGTCATAGGCTTCGTCCATCAGCTCTTCAAAACTCATTCCGGTAAGGTTCATTTATTCGCCTCCTCCTGTGGAATGACTGGCCGTCATACCCCAATCAATAAATTGAATGATACCTTTGTTCAAAAGCGCTGTCTCTTGGCGGTTCATCGGATAATGTCCCATCATCAGCGCATTACAGTACAGCATCTCGATAATGGTAGGCAGCATTGCCTTGTGCGCCGGATGAAATGCCCGCTCAATGACAGGATTGTTCAGGTTAAAATAAAGCGTTGCGTATGCTGTATCTTTTAACGTAGCGCCCAGGCTGCCCAGAACGGAGGACAGAGCGTCGGTGCTCACTTCTTTGGTTGCCTCCATAACACGCCATTGAGCGGACTCCTGGGACAGCGTGTAGAGTACAGGAATCTCCTCTGGCTTGAAGCGGCGAAGCTGCACCTGGCAGCGGAATTTCTGCAGCACACTATCTGCCAATCTTACGGATTCATAGTAGTCAAGCCGCTCTTGGGGTGTAATATCGGTAAAGGATAACGACACCTCCTCCGGCAGCAGGCGCTCCGTCTGCACGTCCGGGTCAATTAGGGGCAGCAGGGACAGCAGCTCGGCATCATAAATATATCCGCCATTCACCACCAGCATGGATTGGGCCGAAGCCACATGGGTAATCTGACGGTACTCGTCCAGAGTAGCAGTAAAGTAAAGGGGGGACTGCTGCTTCAGCTCGCCAAGCGGCTTTGTGCCAAACGTGCTCTCAAACGGGAGCCACTCGTGAATAATGGAGTAGAAGGACGAATCTTCCACGGCGAGAGCCTTCATGGATAAGGCATGCAGCGATATAAGGGATTGCAGGCGATCCGGATCATACTCCGCCATCCTCATCAATTCCTGACGAATGGTGCTCCCCAGTTCTTCCCGCACCTGCTCCAGCTGGACGTTCTCATAGAAATGCTCCCGGGAAGCGGTCGGCTGCAGCTCATCGGTCCAGATCATGCATTTGACGAAGAACGCCCAGTCCGGCAGGACATTGTCGGCGGCTTCGGAGACCAGCATGTGCTTCAAGTACACCCGATGATTGCGTTTGGCGCCCAAGTTCACTGCCTGCGGCAGGATGAAGGCGATGCCTCCCGTCCGGCCGGAGGAGGTATGCAGAGGAATGAAATCGCGGAACGTCTCCCCAAGTACCTGCTTACCAAAGGCCAGCACCTCGCTGCGATGCTTCCGGGCCAGTTGCGGATCTTTGACCCAAGACGGGGAAGGCGGATTAATCAAGCGAGTGGTTTGATTGGACACCAATTGGATGGGATAAGGCAGCAGGGCTCCATAATGGAACAGCCATTCTTGCAGATTGTCTTCCTTGAAGTACGGCTCGGATCCTTCTTTGCAACGCAAAAAAACTTTGGTTCCCGGAGCATGTATCCCTTCTAGCTTGCGGATCGTATAGGTTCCATCCGGCTTCCCGCGCCATTCCAGTGCAGGTCCGCCCTTGGCGGATTGGGTAACCATGACGATATCGTCACTCACCATAAAGCAAGACAAGAGCCCGATACCAAACCGCCCGATAAAAGAGGTATTGGTCTGGAGAAAGTCCTCGCCCCGCTTGGAGGATTGTCCGATCATTGCCAGGAACTCATGAATTTCCGACTCGTCTAAGCCGATCCCGTTATCTTCTACTAATAAGGTCGCCCCGGTTGAAGTCTCGCTTACCTCGATATGAATTCTGCCCTCGTATCCACTTTGGGAATAAGCCTGCCGTGCAGTAATCGCGTCTACGCCATTTTGCAGCAGCTCCCTCAAGAATACCTTCGGGCTGCTATACAAATGGTTGGATAAAATGTTGATCATACCGCTTAAGTTGACCTGAAAACGATAGGTATCCTGGGTTTGATTATTCATTTTTGTTCTCCTATTCTGTTATAACTGTATGCCAGCAGTACACCGTTATGTATGCGGATGCCGCTCTATATATTACCCCCGAGCTGCTTTATAAGAAACAAATATTGCCAATGTACTTCCATATATATACACAATCCCTAATTGCCGCTTTGTAATACTGAATAATTTTTTGCTATCATTGCCCATCAGGGATTCTATTTTAGGCAAGTTGTGTTGACATTGCTTACTCCACACATGTGGAGTCAGTGGCGTTGTTGGAGTTGAAATTGTAGACCCAAAATAAACCCGTGCTATTCCAAATAAACTCGTGCTAAAAATCGAATAAAGACGTGATAACAACGGAATCGGGATGGAAATGCCCTATCAATTTATGTCTCTTACCATCCCCCAAATGTTACGATCAAGCCGATCGATCTTCAGGCGTTTCTCCTGATTTTCTCTCGGCTTTTCTTTTCCTCAGGCTATTTCTCTACGAAGCCTCAGATGCCTTCTAATCTATACCTCAGGCTGTTCCTCTCGGTGCGTTCCATTCCAAAGCTCGTATCCTGGGTATAGGTTACAACCTCCGGGACAATCGGCTTCGTGAAGCTCGGCCACCCGCAACCGGAATCATACTTATCCCTGCTGGAGAATAAAGGTTCTCCTGTCGTGATATCCACATACAGGCCGGGGGCATAATTATCCCAATATTCGTTGCTAAAGGCGTGCTCGGTATCATTGTTGACTGCTACCGCATACTGTTCATCGGTTAATTGTTCCTTCAATTGTTCATCTGACGGGCGCGGATATTGGGCGGGATCAATCAGAATCTCTTGCTCATCCAGGATGCTCAAATCAATGTGGCAATATCCGTTTGGATTCTTCTCCAAATAATTCTGATGATACTCCTCCGCCAGATAATAATTCTGCAGAGGCATTACTTCCGTTACTATCGGTTGATCATATTTCGCTTGCTCCCCAGCCACTGCCTGCTGAATAATCTCTGCATCTTCAGGAGACGTATAGTATATTCCTGTACGATATTGAACGCCTCTATCATTGCCTTGTTTATTCAGGCTGGTAGGATCAATAACTTTGAAATAAGATTCAAGTAACTTCTGCAGCGTCACTTGCTTCGGATCATATTTCACATGAACGGTCTCTGCGAACCCCCGGTCCCCGCGAATCACATCTTCATAGGCCGGATTCTCACCTTCTCCGTTGGCATAGCCCGAGGTTACATCCTGAACCCCCTGAATGCGGGACATATACGCCTCCACCCCCCAGAAACAGCCTCCCGCCAAGTACAGGTTGTGCAGATCTTTCTCGGCAATATTCGTTGTCTTGACGGTCCGGAGCGGGGCAGAAGAGGCTGTATTACCCTCACCCCTGTATCCGCAAGCAGATAATATCAATACCATGGTAAGGAGGCATAAGCCCAATAAGGTACCTTTCATGACGATTCCTCCTTCCTCACATAATCCCCTCAAAGGTCTCCTTAATTTGCTCATTCGAGGCATGACCAGGGAGTGATTTAACCAAGATTCCGTTTACGTCAATATAAAAAGAGCTGGGGAATGCCCTTACTTCAAATTTCTTAGCCCATACCCCATCCTCATCCAAAAGTACGGTTAAGTTATCATAAGATTGTCTGTTGAACCATTCCGTAAACGCCTTGGAGGATTTCTCCCCCTTATAATCTGGTGTAACGATCGTGATGACTTGGAAATCGTTCTCTTGACCAGCCAAGGTGTTTAACTCCTCAAGACCGGCAAGACAGATAGAGCACCAGGAGGCCCAATACTTCACGTACACTTTCTTTCCCTGGAAATCCGCCAGCTGAAGGGAGTTTCCTTTCAGATCCTGTAATGCAAATTCAGGTGCAGTCTCCCCCTTGTTCATTGCAGTGGGGGAGCCCATATTGCCGGCTGGTGCGTGTGGCTTCGTACCACATGCCACCAGGAGTGACAGCATTCCGCCAATCACCAGTACATAGCTCATCCATTTCCACGCACTTCTCATAGTTGACCCCCTAACGATTATTGAATCCAGCCGACAATCGTATTCAGCCGGTCTGTCATGAGTAACAGTCCCATCACAATCAGCATACAGCCGGACACAATTTTGATTCCTCCCATGAACCTGTACAAGCGGCGAATCCGCTTCACCAGAACTTCCGAGAATACGGACATGACCAGAAAGGGGATGGCTAAACCCAGCGTATACAGGAACATGAGGAAGCCTCCATAAGCAGGAGAGCCCTCACCGGCTGCGATACTCAGAATGCCTGCGAGTACCGGGCCGATGCAAGGTGTCCATCCGAAGCTGAACGTCAGGCCGAGCAGGAAAGCTCCTATATATCCACCCTGTGTAATACGATTGCTGGATAGTTTCTTTTCCCGTTCCAGCCAAGATAACTTGATCAAGCCTGTCTGGTAAATCCCAAACAATACAACGATTGCTCCGCAAATGGCAATGAATCTGGGGCTTGAAATGATATTGCCCAGGATGCCTGAACCAAAGCCGAGTAAAATAAAGACCACAGAAAGTCCAACAACAAATAATAAAGTCCGCAAAATAAATATAGAACGAAACCGGATGGAGCCTGCGTCAGCCGCTCCCTGACGGGTACCGCCGGCTATGCTTCCGGACAAATAAGACACATATACCGGGAGCAGGGGCAAAATACATGGCGCAAAAAACGATAATAGTCCTGCTCCAAATACACCAAACAGAAATATAAAGTCACCAGCCAAATCAGTCACCACCTTAATAGATCCTGTTTATTGAACGCTAAGGTTCATCTAGTGGTATAAATGGGGACAGTAAACCAGAAACAGCTGCCTGCTCCCTGAATACTGTGCACCCCGATTTCGCCGCCATGAAGTTCAACAATCGATTGTGCGATGGCAAGGCCCAGACCGGCACCGCCATTGTTCTTACTGCGTGCTTTATCAATCCGATAAAATCGTTCAAATATACGCGCGGTTTCAGCTGCTTCGATTCCCTGGCCTTCATCCGTAACAGAAATTCGCAGGAATTGACCCTCCTCAGCGGCAGCTAAAACGATTGTCCCTTCAACCGGCGAATATTGAACGGCATTTTGCAACAAATTGGACAGAACCCGCTTAATTTGCGCAGGCATCATCAGAGCAGCAGGTAATTTATCCGGCAGATCAATCTCAACGTTCAGCTTCTTCTCAGCGAGGTGAAAAGAGAAGCTCTCCAGGGTGCTAATCAGCAGCTCATCGGCATGACAAGGCTGCGGGTCGAAGATTTCACCTTTGGCCTCGAGACTTGATAATTCAAATAAGTCATGAATCAGCCCCCCGAGCCGCTTCGTTTCCAGCCGGATGGTATTCAGATAACGTTGAAAGGTTTCTTCATCCTGAATGACATCATCCTCGAGCGCTTCAACAAAAGATTGAATGGAAGCCAAGGGTGTCCGCAGATCGTGGGAGACATTCGCAATCAGTTCCCGCCGTGCGGATTCGGAGTGATGCAGATCGTCGAAGCTCTCCTTCAGCTTGAAGCTCATTACATTGAATTGCTGTGCCAATAACTTGAACTCTTGCGGTCCGATTAAGGGGACTTCGGTATGGAAATCCCCTTCGGCAATTCGTACAGTCTGCTGTGTAATCCGTGCAATAGATTTCTCTAACGGTTGTGTCAGCAAATGCTGAAGGATAAAGGAGAGCAGGCCGATCCCAGCCGTTATTCCGGACAACCAATATAATTGTTCAATGTTGAGCAGCATTTTGGAGTAGCTGACAAATAAACAAATTAGCAGTACACCAATCCCTGTGAGGCTGGACAATAATAAGTACGTACGCAGTTTCATCAGATGCCATCACCCGCAAACTTGTAGCCTATACCCCAGACCGTCTTGATATATTTCGGGTCGGAGGGAGTCTGTTCGATCTTCTCCCTTAATCTCCGGATATGGACGGTAACTGTAGTTGTATCCCCTTCGTAGCTGAAATCCCAAATTTTGCTCAGGATCTGGGTCCGCGAGAACACTTGGCCAGGATTGCTTGCCAGCAAGTACAACATCTCGAACTCTGTAACGGTCAAGTCAATCGCTTGCCCGCTGATCTCCACAGTACGCTTCGCGACGTCAAGGGAAAGTCCATTATATCTGATAGTGTGTTCAGAGGCTGTAGCTGGTGATGCCTGAACATAACGCATCCTGCGAAGGATCGCCTGCACACGCAGAACGAGTTCTCTTGGGCTGAAAGGTTTCGTCAAATAATCATCTGCACCCATCGTCAGCCCCATCAGACGATCCTGTTCCTCGCCCCGGGCGGTCAGCATAATGATCGGGACATCTTCAGATTGCCGGATCTCGTTGCAGACTTCCCATCCATTCTTATGGGGCATCATCAGATCGAGCACAATCAGGCTGGGAGTCTGACTGCGCCATAGCTCTAGCGCCTCTAATCCGTCTTTGGCGGTTATCACCAGATAACCTTCACGTTCGAGATACCTGCGGCACACATCGGTAATATTTGAATCGTCATCAGCGACCAGTACTCGTTCATTCACACTAACCCACCCCATATTCAGAAAAATACATTTGATTCCATCTTATCATATGGTGATGGTAAGGCTCAGTCCGTCTTATTTCATAGCCTTGACGGGCTTCATGTAATCAGCAATCACCGTATCCACTACATAAGTGCTGCCATCGTAAAGAGCAGGAGCCATATTCATGTTGATAGCCATACCGTCGACCATAATCTTTTTCGATCCAATCCATACCTTAATCATTTTGCCCGCTGGCTTCATGCCGTCGTCCATCATCTTGCTGTCGTCCATTATCTTGCCATCGTCCATCATATCGCTGTCGTCCATCATCTTGTCCATGTATACCAGGGAAACGGATCGGTCTTTGCTGTTCCACTCAATGCTATAGCCATACATCCCGGCCGCCTGCCTCAAGTTCACAAGCTCCATGCCATTCTTTTTCATCGTTGCTATTCCTGCCGCGCCAGCTATTCCGGACATCGCCAGAGAGAGCACCAATACCGCTGTCATCATTAACATTTTGCCTGATTTACCTTTAACCATGCTTATCACACTCCATTGTTTTTTTCTTACATGGTTAGGATAAACAAGAGAGCTTACGATTCTCTAAGCTAAGTATTACGATTGTCTTACGAAATCAACAGAGGATTTATTTCCGGAATGCCGCACTATAGGGGTCAAAATGTGGACGTGGAGATTATTGATAAGGACAGGTTGTTTTATTGGCAATATGAGGGGAGTATAACTTGAAAAACTTATATTAAAATAACTGACCGCCAATACACAGTGACTATAACTGGATTGGCGGTTTGTGGTTTGTCTTATTTATAGACTGACCCGGACTGCGGACTTGGAGCAATACCTTTAATCAGCAATTCTGTCCATTGGGCGGTATAAGGAATAATCCTTTCGTAGATTTGTGGGCTGGAGATACCTTCTACAAGAGCTTGTAAATAAAGCAAAAGAAATTCGTCTGAATATTTCAGATCCACCTTGCCTTCTTTACGCCCGCGATGGAATAAATCCAGCATAATACTAAAGCTTTCCTGGGCGTATTGCTGCATCATCAAAGATAAGCCATCATCACCCTTCTTGGTGAAAAAATCCATCAAATCTAAATAAAACTTTTTGTTGATTTTGTCTAGATACTGGAGTTTGTTCTGAGTCATGGCAATGAGGGTTTCTTCGAAAGGTTTATTCTCGGCCATGATTCCCCGGGCGGTATCTCCCATGAGATTCAAAAAATACTTAAAAACCTCATGGATAAGATTTTCTTTATTCCCGAAATATTTGAAGATCGTTGTTTTTCCAACATTGGAATGTTCAGCAATCTCATCCATTGTTAATTTCTCTATACCGGCATCTGTATTCATCAAGTTAAAAGTTGCTTCTAATACTTGATTTTTCTTCTCCTGAGTCCGCTTTTCAAAACCATTCATTTATCATTCCTGCCTTCTATGTTGAGTAAATAAATATATTACTTGGTTTTTCAGTTCACATTTTTCTTTCCTATTAATTATATAGCGCTAGTTATGGGTTATCAAGCATATGATAGTTCAAAACTAATGATTTTTAAATTGACTAAGCCATTGAAAAGGTATATAACTGAACTGTAAATGAACTTTGGTTTAAATCAAAGGATGAATTCGTAAAATGTGAACTTGTATGTACATTACGGTTCATATTTATTTCGGGATTAACTTTGCTTTAAACTGGAAAGCACGTTACTAAAACTGTTTTAAAAGGAGTTTTAGTGCTATGGATAAAATTGTGGAAGTGCAAGGCTTGCAAAAAAAGTTCGGGAAATTTAAAGCGCTGCATGATGTGACATTCACAGTAAATGCCGGGGAGGTTGTGGGCTTCATTGGGCCAAATGGCGCGGGTAAGTCAACAACCATTCGTACCTTGCTGGGAATTATCAATCGTGATGCCGGGGATGTGAAGATTTTTGGCAAGGATGTATGGAAGGATAGCCTTGAGATTCATAAGCGGATTTCCTATGTTCCAGGGGATGTGGCTCTGTGGGGCACCTTAACAGGTGGCGAAATTATCGATCTGTTTATTAAGTTGCATGGCGGCGGAGACAAGGAAAAGCGTGATTATTTGATTAAACGTTTCGAACTCGATCCTAAGAAAAAGGCAAAAGGCTATTCAAAAGGAAACCGGCAAAAGGTTGGTTTGATTGCGGCTTTGTCCGTTGACTCCGATTTGTATATTTTCGATGAACCGACTTCTGGCCTTGACCCTTTGATGGAAGCCGTTTTCCAGGATGAGGTTGAGAAAATCAAGCATACAGGGAAAGCAATCTTACTATCCTCTCATATTTTGAGTGAAGTGGAACGTTTAGCAGATAAGGTGGTTATCATTCGTCAAGGAAAGGTTGTTGAAACGGGGACATTGGATGAATTGCGTCACTTAACACGTTCTACGGTTACTATGGTAACTGAAGGCGATGTGGTTAAGATGGCATCTGTTAACGGTGTCCATGATTTCAAACAAAAGGACAATCAAGCGACATTCTCTGCGGATAATGAATATATCAATGATATTTTGACCGAAGCGGCAAAATTGGGTGTTAAGAAGTTTGAATCTGTACCGCCAACGCTTGAAGGCTTGTTCATGCGGCATTATGAAGTCTAAGAGTTGGAACGGAGGAGAATGCGATGAATGAAAAATTCGCCCGTTGGAATGTACTATTTGTGCTGTATCTGAAACGTGATTGGAAAAAAATGATTATCTGGATATTAGGTCTAGGCTTGTTTTCAGCTGCTTATGTTCCAGCTTTTGAAGAAATCGGCAAGGGGGCAGGTTTGCTGGGGATGTATGAAACCTTGCAAAATCCCGCCATGATCTCAATGGTAGGGCCAACACCGGTTAACTCCGCAGCTGATTACACTTTGGGTGCAATGTATGCGCACGAAATGTTGTTATTCTGTGGTTTGTTTGCGATGATTATAGCTGCTTTGCATGTTGTGAGCCATACCCGTAAAGAAGAAGAGCTTGGGCTTACGGAACTGGTGCGCTCCTTTCAAGTAGGCCGTCAAGCCAATTCATTTGCTGTGATTGCCGAAGTAGTGTTTATCAATATTGTAATGGCGCTTCTGATTGGCGGGGTTATGACTAGCTTTGGTGTAGATACGATTTCGGCCAAGGGATCATTCCTGTTTGGGGCATCGATCGGAATAGCTGGTATTTTGGGGGCAGTAATTGCATTGGTTATGGCACAAATTATGCCAACTTCCTCCGGAGCAACAGGTTCTTCGCTAGGGATTGTAGGTTTACTCTATATTGTTCGTGCGGGTACGGATGTATCGAATGTTGATTTCTCCATGGTTAATCCTATGGGTTGGACCTATCTGACTTTTCCATTTACTGAAAATAATTGGTTTCCTCTGATTTTGGCCGTAGCCTTCTGTGTCATTGTAGTAATCATTGCTTTTGCCCTTGAGGGCGGCCGGGATATGGGGGCAGGCTATTTACCGGAAAGAGAAGGGCGTGAGGCAGCGAAAAAATCATTGTTGTCCGTACCCGGCTTGTTTATCAAGCTTAACAAAGGCATTATCATTAGCTGGTTGATTGCCTTTGTAATTATGGGAGCAGCCTATGGTTCGATTTATGGAGATATGCAAACGTTCCTTGGCAGCAATGAAATGGTGAGTCAAATGTTTACGATAGCAGGAGTTTCAATCGAAGCATCTTTTACTGGAACGATTATGATGGTAATGATAGGCTTGGTCTCCATTTTACCCATTGCTATCGTTAATAAGCTTTTCTCGGAAGAATCGCGCCTGCATTTGAGCCAGCTGTATTCTACCAAAGTGACCCGGGCCCAGCTCTATTGGACGAGTGTCATTTTGGCAATTGCTACTGGAGTCATTGGAGTATTACTGGCTTCAGGCGGACTTGGCGGTACAGCAATTTCTGCAATGGGTGACAGCTCATCTATGAATATGGGAGACTTCATCGCCGCAGGCTATAACTTCCTGCCGTCTGTGTTGTTCTTTACCGGGCTTGCAGCTTTGGCTTTAGGCTGGACACCAAGACTGGGTAAAGTGATTTATGCTTATCTTGGCTATTCTTTTGCTTTAAACTACTTTGGCGGAATTTTAGATTTGCCGGAATGGTTTTCAAAAACAGCTATTCAAAGCTGGGTTCCACGGATGCCAATCGATAAGTTTGATGGAGCAACCTTTATTACGATGACAGTGATTAGTATGGCCTTGATGGTGTTTGGCTATATTGGATATCGCAAACGGGACATGGTTGAAGGAGCTTAACAGTTATAGACAGTCAGAGTTAATGGGATATTATCAGGTTTAACAACTTCACTGACAGCAGATGTCAGTGAAGTTGTTTTATTATAATGATAACCACTCATTAAAGATGAATGGCTGCTGTTACCCAATACACTTTATGAGGAGCACTTAGAAATGAATAATACAGTATATCTTTATGTGTTTGATACCATGTCCGATTGGGAAATAGGTTATTTAGCCGCTGAACTGAACTCTGGAAGATACTTCAGAAAGGGGCTGGCTCCAGCAAAAATAGTCACCGTTGGGATAGAAAAGACTCCAGTAACTACAATGGGCGGACTTACAATAATGCCTGACATTAAAGTGGATGAGTGCAGCATTAAAAGCGCAGATGCACTGATTTTACCTGGCGGAAATACATGGACAGAAGCTATTCACGTACCCATATTAAAAATTGCCGAGATGTGTTTAAAGGAAGGGATAGTAGTTGGAGCAATTTGCGGTGCTACCTTTGGACTTGCCCAAGCAGGATTATTAGATTCACGTTGGCATACGAGTAATGATTTGGACTACCTTAAAATGATTTGCCATTCTTATACGGGCGAAGAATACTACAAAGTGGAATCTTCTGTCGCCGATGGGAAATTGATCACCGCATCCGGAGTAGCCCCATTAGAATTTTCTGTTCATGTTTTAAAAGCGCTGGATGTATTGTCTCCAATAACATTAGACGCTTGGTATCTTCTTAATAAAACTCATGAACCTAAATATTTCTACGAGTTAATGAATTCTATCCAGTGACAGTATAACGAAGAGACGTGCGGGAATCCCCACGTCTCTTTTTTTTCGTTACCTATATATGTTGAACTTTAGATTTACCCAATCGGCGTTGTGCGCAGACTGCGGGGAATGTTTGGACTTCCGGCCGCTGTTAGGATTGGATTTCTTGATTACAACCACTTTTCGCGGTAGAAATCCAATCCTAAAGGCGGACGCTATCGCTCCTACAGTTCCAAACTTCCCCTCTGCTGCTTTTGCCTTTAAGTAGTTCTTTAGTTCAGCTTATATAGCGTGAATTCCGGCTGGAAAATGAAGTGAATTCACTAAAGGTATATTTTTCAAATAAAAAACAAAAAAATATGTGCAAGGATTCTTATTGGTCAATCGTATCCAGGAGAAGCAATGGCCCAATTACCGATTGACATGAGCGATAATATTTCAGCTGCGCTCACCAAATATTCTGACCTTGTACGCCGAATATGCTTTCTATATCTACATAATAGCGCAGATGTGGAAGATGTTTTTCAGGAAGTATTCCTGAAGTTGTTGCAAAATAACTCCCGCTTTGAAAGTACTGAACATGAAAAAGCATGGCTAATAAGAGTTACGATCAATAAATGCAAGGACATCTTGAAAAGCTTTTGGCGAAAGAAAATGGTTTCAATTGAAGGTATGGAATTTCCATTTGAAGATCAAGCAGAACATGAACTCCTGCAGGTCGTTTTATCGCTTCCGGACAAGTACAAGGATGTTATCTATCTATTTTACTACGAGGAGTATACCGTGCCTGAAATGGCTCAGTTGCTTATGAAACAAAAGTTAGGAGGTAAAGAACATGATTTCACGTTTTAAATCTGCGATCAATCAAATTAAAGCGGAAGAGGACTTAATAAGCAGAACTGAAGGTTTTCTAAAGGACGCATTAATAAATGAGAATACTAAAAACATTAAATACAATCATTGGAGGCCATTCCCCAGCGTAGAAATAGGCGTTAGCGCATTTGATAAAGTTGTAAAAGTTAAAGGAATCAATGACGACGGTAACAAGATATTGGCTAAAATAAGCATAAAAGGTTCTAATGTTACTGTAGCTGTCAGCACGCTGGTTTATTCTGCTGTTGATAATGGTTTTATAGCTGATAACGGTTCATCTGTGGTTTCTCTTACATCGGAAACAGATAATTCAAAGACCGCAGCCAAACTTGAAAACGATGCTGAAACCGGAGCAAATCAGGCTTTACAGGAAACTGACACAACAGCAACTGTTATCAAAGATAATGTTGCCCTTGCCCGCAGGGACCAGGCGAGAGCTTTAGGGATCAGCCCTGGAAAACTGAATCTTATAAATAAGCTTCAAAAGGTTGATCCAACCGCTACTGTTGATGAATATAAAGATACAAGTGTCAAAGATATAATGAAAACTATAAAAGATAGTAAAGACAAGCTTAAGAATAACGCTGATAAAAAGGATGAAAATAAAGAGCAAAATAAAGACCAAAATAAAGATCAAACAAATAGTACAGCCGACAATAATACGAATACTAGGACCACTACCACCGGCACGGCCGCAGACTCAAGCAATGCAAATAAATCAAATGCAGCAAAAACAAATAATGCATCTAAAGCTAATGAAAAAGAGGATAAGATAAGCGATGAGGACAAGGGTAGCAAAGATAATCATGCCGCCAGTGTGACCAATAAATCTAACCAAGCTGAAGATGAAGATACTGATAATAATGAAGTGGACAACAAAAACCAGGGCGCAACCAAAAGTAATGCAGCAGCTCATGGAAATAAGAATAATGATGTAAATAAGAATAGTGATGCAAGATAATTAACTAAAGCAAAGCACCGCTGAAACCGGGCGAATTTCAGGAATTTCCTGAGATTCGCTCTTTTTTGCTACCAAACGGCACGGGTATTAGGTTACATTTATGTTGATACTAATTCATCAGCACATGTGAAGATGCGGCGCCGCCTATCAGGCGTATCTGAAGTGAAGGGAGAAAGAACATGACCAAGCATGATATCAGCGAACCAAAACAGTTATTGCCGGATCAGCGTGAACAATTGCTTACAGCATTGAAAACCCGTTTCGGGAAAAATATGAACCGCCATCAGGGTTTGGAGTGGGATAAAGTGCAAGCCAAGCTCGAAGACCAAGCTGACAAATTGTGGTCGCTCCATGAAATGGAGAGAACCGGCGGTGAACCGGATGTGGGTGGTTATGACGCCGAAACAGACGAGTATATTTATTATGATTGTTCAGCGGAAAGCCCGAAAGGCCGGAGAAGCATTTGTTACGACCGGGAAGCGCTGGAATCAAGGAAAGAACATAAACCACAGAACAGTGCTATTGAAATGGCAAGTGAAATGGGCATTGAAATATTAACCGAAGTACAATACCGCGAACTGCAAACGAAGGGCAATTTCGACTTGAAAACCTCGAGTTGGGTGTACACGCCTGATCGTATTAGAACACTCGGCGGGGCTGTCTTCTGCGATCGCCGCTACGACACGGTCTTTGTGTATCATAATGGGGCGGAATCTTACTATGGCGCCAGAGGGTTCCGCGGCTCGCTCAGGGTCTAGGTTTATTCCAAATATTTAGGAAATGAATAAAGCCGTGTCCCGATGTATTCGAGGCATGGCTCCTTTTGTGTACGTATTAAACTTATTCCCAATGAGGTTTCCCCGCAGACCTAGCCAGAAATTCATGGTTTCAAGCTGCCCTGCTATAAAAAAGCCTTCTAATAACTCAATATAGTTATCCGGTAACGAATGATTACTCGGAATCAAATCCGCATGAATCATTCCCCAATAGCCGGCTGTTCTTTCAATAGTGTTCATCATTGTAATGACACGTTGACAAGCTTGCTGAAGAAGCTCTGTATCACCTGCGTTAAGTAATCCTGCATTAGATTGCTTCTTAAGTTTCTCAAGTGATTGCAATATGCGGGATCCATCAAATACAGGACGTTCAAATAAAATGGGGATTTGCCAATTCGAGGATTGCCTATGTAATTTACCGATCATTTCACCTAAGGCCGCCGCGTCCTCTATTGTAGGAATAAAAGGCTTCTGCTCACCTTCCACCCATCTTAGCAAAGTGCAGTTTGTATCGTTCACATTCGTAATGAATTCTCAGCGGGTATTCTTAAAAGGTGAAGGCAGGGTTAAATCTGTATCCAAGGCTAAGGATTGAAGCCAAACCATTTCAGAACGAATCACTTCCGGCTTACTCCAAAAGCTTTCAAGAGCATCACCTTTGGATATATGTAAGCGGAGGCTGTAACTGTTGTTGTCCAGGTCAGTGACTTTATAGATCGTATTCCCACTCTGGGCAATAAAATCAACCGATTTGCAAGTTATTGAGTAGTTACTTAATGCTTCCTTTGCAATACTCAAATTATTATTCAATCCCAAATCTCTCCTCGTTACAATTGTATAAAGTAATAATAACAGTTCCATATGTTGAAAAAAATGTAATGTTTGATTATATTAGTTTATTCTACCGTCATAAGATAAGGCATACACTGTCTGTTTTATCCGGCAACCCCTGTTATACGTTTTACAGATATCTGGGATATAACAGGAAATTGAAAAGCACAGGACAGCCGTAAAAGCTACCCTGTGCTTATTGCAGTTTGGATAGAAGAAGCTATTCTTCCAATCTCCAAATATGTTTATCCGCCCGAAACGGCAGGCAAGAACAAGCACCGAAAATTCCGATGGACAGAAATAGCAAAGCTGCTCCGGAGCCTTTTCCGGTTCCGACCAGTGCGACCCACAGGCTGTCCAGCGGCTGCCCTGCCATAAAGGGTTCAAACACCCTGTCAACCAACACGCCACCGCATAGATATCCCACAGGAATGGTGAAAAACTGTAACGTGTTCCTTGCCGAATAGACCCGCCCCTGCATCTCAATCGGGATGGTTGAGCGGAAAAGTACATCCATATTAGCGTTCATAACCGGAATGAATACCCATCCGAGGATGGCGCCTAAACACCACACAGGTGTACTTCTGCCGAAAGCAAGGATGAAATTCTCGGAACTCATGGAAAACAGCAAGCAATTCAAAATGACCCGAACCCGGCTTTTCGGCGGCGGCAGAATAGCAACCGAAAGGCTTCCAACCATCATGGCTATCCCTGTAACGGTGTTGACCATGCCTAGCGCTAACTCTCCGCCGCCAGCACGTGAGAGCATCATTGCGGGCAGGGCAGCATTGAAGATAGAGGCGGTAAAATTGATCACGGCTAAAAAAAGGATCAGATCCAGGATTCCCCTGTTGTCTCTGAGATACCGCAAGCCGCTTTTAGCAGATTGTAATACCGTCTCGCTCCCTGTGCCGCTCTGTTTTGGAACTTGCGGGATATGGACAAAGCAGAGCAACGCTATGAACGCTGTGGTAAATGTAATCAAATCAAACAGGATAACAACCCGGATACTTGTAAAGGAAAGCATTGAAGTGGCGAGTATAGGCGTTAGTATGGTAACCAATGAATTGGATAAGGAACGCATCCCGCTAACCTTCTGGTAGTGTTTTTGCGGAGCCAACAGGCTGATCGCTACATCCGACGCGGGCTGCTGTACAGTGTTCATCAATCCATTCAAGGTATTGATCAAATACAGATGCCAAATCTGGAGTTTACCCGTTGTCATCAGAATAAGGATTGAAACGGTACAAAGTGCCGCAAAGCTGTCACTGATCAGCATGGTGGCCTTCTTGTTCCACCGGTCGCTTAGCGCACCTGCGAAAATACTCAGCAGGACGTAGGGGGCATAGGAACAGATAGCCAAAAGCGAGCTGGTAAGAGCCGACCCATGCTGCTGATAAGACCAGATTACCAAGGCAAAGGAGGTCATTGCACTTCCCAGTGCCGAAAAAGACTGTGTAATCCATAAAATCAGGAAAGTACGAAGCTCCCTGATGTTCATTTTGAAATTTTTTATCATGACTCTGCTCCTCTTTCAATGAATTCTTAACGATTCAATGAAAGTGCAAAGCCGAACGGACGAACTTAAGTTTCGCTCCGTGCAGTTTCGTCCGGTTCAGACCTTGCACGGAGCAGTGCCACTGCATATTTTCATTTGGTTTCTCCTTCTTTAGCGCCTGAAGTTAAATTCACCTTAAAGTAAATTCTTCTTTATTTTACCATGTGCCAATCCGGAAAATAATTATATAATTGAAATTTCCAAGGCTGTACACGATGAAAAACCGTATGATTGTCCTTTTGCGTGTATTGATTGGGAATGTTGACGATTTGACTTTCAAAGGCAGAATGTTTATACTTTGTTTATACATTCTAGGGGGCGGTTCCATGTTTCAGGTTCAAAAATGGGGTAACAGCTTGGGCATTCGCATTCCGAAGTCCCTTGCCTTGAAGGTCGGTATTGAGGAAGGCTCCGAAGTCGATCTTGATGTGGAAGATGGGCATCTTATAATAAAGCCGAAGTCGGCTACACTGGACGAAATCCTTTCCCAGGTCACACCGGAAAATCTCCATAAAGAGGTTCCTACAGGTGAGCTACAAGGACGGGAAGTATGGTAACAAACGGGTATGTGCCGGATCGCGGCGACTTGGTATGGTTGCAGTTTAATCCACAAGCGGGGCATGAACAGGCGGGTAAACGTCCGGCCTTGGTCGTATCTCCTGCATCTTATAATGGTAAGGTAGGGCTTTGTTTGCTATGCCCGGTAACTTCGAAGCAAAAGGGCTATCCGTTTGAAGTAGTTATTCCGCAGGATCTGCCCATTGAAGGGGTTATCCTTGCCGATCAAGTAAAGAGTCTCGGTTGGCAGTCCCGACAGGCAGCGTTCATCTGTAAAGTACCACAGATAACACTGTCAGATGTCGTTGCTAAACTCGACTTATTGATTCGTTGACCGATAAATGTAGGCAGTAATAAGACATAGAGAGGTTTTTGATATGACAAACAATTTTTGGCGTGATTTACCACGGCCTTTTTTCATACTGGCGCCTATGGAGGACGTGACGGATGTTGTTTTTCGCCATGTCGTCAGTAGAGCAGGCAGACCGGATGTCTTCTTTACAGAGTTTGCGAATTCAGAGAGCTATTGTCACCCGGAGGGGCACCATGCGGTGCGCGGCCGTTTGACGTTTACAGAGGATGAACAGCCGATTGTAGCGCATATCTGGGGAGACAAGCCGGAAACCTTCCGTCAGATGAGCATCGGGATGGCGAAAGAAGGCTTCAAAGGCATCGATATTAATATGGGTTGTCCTGTAGCGAATGTAGCCGAGAACGGGAAGGGAAGCGGTCTGATCTGCCGTCCCGAACTCGCAGCGGAGATCATCCAGGCTTCCAAAGCCGGGGGACTGCCCGTCAGTGTAAAAACAAGGCTTGGTTTCACCGACATCGACGAATGGCGCGGCTGGTTAACTCATATTTTGCAGCAAGACATTGTGAATCTGTCCATTCACCTGCGCACCAGAGAGGAAATGAGCAAGGTAGATGCCCACTGGGAGCTGATTCCGGAGATCAAGAAGCTTCGTGATGAGGTGGCACCGGGCACCCTGCTGACCATTAACGGGGATATCCCTGACCGTCAGATTGGCCTTAAGCTCGCTGAGCAGTACGGTGTGGATGGCATTATGATTGGGCGCGGTATTTTTCAGAATCCGTTTGCCTTTGAGCAGGAGCCGAAGGAACACAGTAGTGAGGAATTGCTTGATCTGCTAAGGCTGCATCTGGATCTTTATGATCAATACGCAGGACAGGCACCACGCGCGTTCAGCCCGCTTCAACGATTCTTCAAAATCTATGTCCGCGGATTCCGCGGGGCAAGTGAACTAAGAAATACCTTAATGAACACCAAGTCCACAAGTGAAGTGCGTGCGCTGCTTGATGAGTTTGCAAGCAAGGTGCAGGATGACGAGGAACGTAAGGATCAATCGTAAATTACAAATTTCCCTTGTTCATGCAGCATTTTTATAGATTCCACCATATGATTAATTTGGTCTTCGGAGTGTCTTTCCCATGATCCTAATTCCGCTATGATTTTGAGTGGTGATTTGGATCTATAGGAACGTGTCGGGTTTCCGGGGAATCTCTTGTCCGTTACGTTCGGGTCATTTTCAAACTCGCCTAAGGGTTCAACCATATAAATCCTTTCTTTGGCTTCAGAAGCTGCTAATTCGGCACCCCATTTGGCAGCCTCTAACGTGGCCGTGAAATAGATATAGTTGGATTTTTTATTCTGGTAATTAGATAAGTGTTGAGGTTCTAACAAATCTCCAATCTTCAGCTCTGCTTTCGTACCGTGAAAAAAAGGACCATTATCCAGCACATCTTTTTGGTTATTCATATAGATCCACCTCTTTTTTGCGATTGGTACACACTAGTATAGTGTGCAAACCGGCAAAATTGTAGTCTGTAAATTCATCGTAAATCGAAGTATAATTAAAGTAGAGAGAAGATCAGGGCGGCGGTGGCAGGTGTCCATCGCTTTTTTTTGTGCGTTAGCGTTGGGGTTGCCGAAAGCAAGCCTGTCCGCTGTTTTATATAAAGGGGGATTACATGTCCTGGAGCAAACTGAAGCAGCAACTGGAGGGCTTTCTCAGTCCTGCGTTACATGGAAGGGTAGAATACCGCGCACCGGGTTACCGTTATCTGCCTGATAAATCAGGGATTTGTTATATCTCGGTAGATAAAAAGAACGTACTCAACATGAGTGATAAAACGAACCCGATCAAATGGTATCAGACCGAGCTCCAAATCAAGAATGATCCAGACATTCAAATTCTCATCACCAATGACGACATTGAAGCGGTCAGAGCAGGTACCAAGGGGCCGGTGCCGGAGGATCGTCTTATCGTAATGGCCAGAAGCAAAAAAAGCACAGAGCATGCCAAAGCGCTTATGTCAGCCCAGGCTGCATTAAGTAAATCGGATTTTAACGCCCAAGCTAACAGGTTTCTGACTACTCCTATAGAGGAAAGCCTGGAGAGCGATGATATCTTGATGAATGTTCTGGCTTTGGTGGACAAACGAGTGGGGAAAAAGCGGATTCTAAGCATGGCTCAGAAGATGGAGCTGAAGCATCCGGTGGTGCGGTATTTTTATGAGCTGCGGCGGGGGACGTTGTGAGGTAAACTATTTCTAGCAGATTTCATAACAAATGAGGGCTTATGTGATGCCGAAAAAAGATAATATGCTGGCCATCCTATGGATGCTGAACTCCGGTGTGAAAGTAACGGCGAAGCAGATCGCTGAGAAGCTCGAAATTAATATACGGACAGTGTACCGTTATATCGATGCACTATGTGCCAGCGGAGTGCCTATCATCTCCGATTCTGGTCATAACGGCGGGTATAGCTTGCTCAGTAATATGATCAGAGCACCTCTACTATTTGATATGGAAGAAAAGAAAGCGCTCCTTCATGCTGCTCTTTTTGCCAAAGAGGCGAGATCCCCTATGAGTGAGGCATTGGACAAAGCGGCATCAAAATTAAAAATGTATTCGAATCAGGAGCAGGAGCAGGTGCTCAGCCGCCATTTAGCCGGCTTTGAAGTGATAAACCGTACGGCGCCTGCTTCTGTCCAGCCGGTGCTCGCAGAATTAGAATGGGCGGTAGCCAATGAATGCTCTGTAGAAATTGCTTACCGTACAAACCGTGAGGAGCATGCCAAGAATAGGGTAATCGACCCGTATGGAATGGTCTACTGGAATAACAGATGGTACACAATTGCCTTTTGCCACCTGAAAAAGGAGCTCCGCAGCTTCCGGGCCGACCGGATTCTGACAATCAAGCGTACGGCGGAGAATTTTAAGCGTTTGGAGGGGTTTTCGACCCGCGAAAGCTTCCTGCATAATCTGCTGCCTGATGTAGCAGGCAAGGAAGGGTTGATGGCTGTAAGGATAGAAGGCACGGCGGATGCGCTGGACGACCTCTGTCTGCACTGGTTTCTGGGACATTATCTGAAGGAGCGGGCAGCCGGTCAGGCTATCTTTTACCTTGAGGAGGAGTCCATCCACAGGTATGTCCCTTCTTTTCTTCTACCCTATGGGAAATCGATTCGAGTAATAGAGCCGCAGAGTTTAAAGGAAAAGCTCGTTGCTACTGCGTCGGAGCTAATGGAATATTATCAGCTTTAACGGCTTCACTGACAGCGGATGTCAGTGGGGCTGTTTTATTATGAGGATAATCATTATATAAATGATATCGCCAAATGAAAAAAAGGCGCAGTACTTGAATCTGCGCCGACAATAAAAATTTTTATGAACCTCTAATTTTCGAAGAACTGACTTTTATCTGTTCCAGCAATGGTTAAATTTATCGCTGCAGAGTTTGCGACAATTTTGAATTGTGTCTCATTTACTTTTATTGCTGTCGCTGACACTGAAGCTAGCTGATAATTTAGATCATTAACCAAGTCTTCCATATCGTAATATTCCCATTCTAACAAAATAGTTGCTGTGTTTGTGCCATCATTAACTGTAAACGTACGGTTCTTGGTATGATCTTCGTCTGTGCCGGTGTAATAGTTAGTATCAAAGAAAAATGCCCAGTCATTCCCACCTAATGTAACAGTAGCATCTGATCCAGTCTTAAAGGTGGATATAAAGAACGTGTCATTAAATCCCATTCCAGCTAAGGTCCGGTTCCCTAAGTTTATTCCATGTGCATTACAGTAGTCTTGGATAAAACTATCTATCGCTGAGCCTACTACCTGTCCTGAACTAAATCCATTCAACGGAATATTCCAGGTTAGGTCAACAGGTATTGTAATGGTTCCATCACTAATAGTGAAATGTTTCGGATTACTTTGGAAATCTGTTGAGGTTATCTTTTTGCTTTCTTTCCTGGCTTGTGTAGCATAGGTGACTGAAAAGTCAAAATTTGTTATAGCTTTACTTGTAATAGTCTCTGGTTCATTATTCTCGGCTTGAACATGGATGGTAATTTCTTTTGTATCAGAAATGGTTACTGAGGTAATTGTCGCTATGAGCACTACGTCAGTATCAGCTGTTAACCCTGCACGAGTAATATTCCCCGTCGAAATATCTACAATTGAAGATTGCATAGAATCTTTTAATGCCCAGGTAACAGCGGCGCCATCTTGAATGCTTGGCAATGTGACTTGGTCATCGGTTCCATTGTATATTACCTTTAAATTTACTTTGGCTGTTGCTACTAATTCCAGCCCAACAATAGCTGCCTCTGCATCCGTCAGTCTGGAAATATCCCCTACCAGAATTTTCTGGGCGGGTGTTAAAGCATCAAAATCAGTACGTGCTTTCAGATCTGAAGTGGTGATGGGATGGGAAAATTCTGGGAGTTCTTGCAAGGCGGCCATTTGGGCTTT
>CAKMKL010000261.1 GCA_927443375.1 uncultured Paenibacillus sp.
CGTCTTTCAGCCAGAAGACAGCCTCTCCAGCTTCGACCTTAAACGACCAACGGAGTAACTGGAATTGTCATAGAAAGTGACGATATCAAGCCTTCCTCCTATATGACCGGAAGTCTGAAAATTCCCCGCAGTTGCAACTAAGACGGTTGATTAAATCTAAAGTGAACTAAACTCGAATAAAGGAGCGGGTCATATGAACTCAGACAAAGCAAAAACGCCTAATCTGGGCATCGTTATCGCAGGTCTGCTGCTGGGGATTCTAATGGCCTCTATGGACAGTACGATTGTGTCCACAGCGATGGGCAACATTGTCGGAGAACTTGGCGGAATGGATAAATTTGTATGGGTAACCTCGGCTTATCTCGTTGCGGAAATGGCGGGGATGCCGATCTTCGGTAAGCTTTCGGATATGTACGGCCGGAAGAAGTTTTTCATTTTTGGCGCTATTGTGTTTATGGCCGGTTCGGCGCTTTGCGGTACGGCAGATACGATTACCCAGTTAGCCGCTTACCGGGCTGTTCAGGGAATCGGTGGCGGTGCTCTCGTGCCGATCGCTTTTGCGATTATGTATGATGCCGTGCCGCTGGAGATGCGCGGCAAGCTGGGCGGGGCCTTCGGCGCGGTCTTTGGCTTATCCAGCATTTTTGGGCCCCTGCTAGGTGCTTATATTACCGATCACATCGCCTGGCAGTGGGTGTTTTATATCAATCTGCCGCTGGGGCTGCTCGCCTTGGTTATGGTAGTGAGCTTTTACCGCGAGTCGGTGGAGCATTCGAAGCAGCCGATCGACTGGCTGGGTGCCGGAACCCTGCTGGGGGCGGTAATCAGCCTGATGTTTGCACTGGAGCTTGGCGGTAAAGAATATGCCTGGAATTCTCCTGTCATCCTGGGTCTGTTCGCGGCCTTTGTGGTTCTTACAGCGCTGTTCCTGCTTGCGGAGAGAACAGCAAAGGAGCCGATTATATCTTTTGCCCTGTTCCGGAAAAGGCTCTACGCATTCAGCATTCTGTGTGCTTTGTTCAGCGGAGCTGCGTTTATCGTAGCCTCTGTGTACATTCCGATCTTTATCCAGGGGGTGCTAGGCGGTTCGGCTACGAATTCAGGGCTGGTGTTGCTGCCGATGATGGTAGGTTCTGTTATAACAGCTTCAATGGGCGGGTTCCTGATGGCTAAATTCAGCTACCGCAGCCTGATGCTCCCTACACTCGCATTGCTGGTGCTGGGCATTGCACTTGTCACTACATTGACCCCGGATTCAACGAGGCTGTTGGTCACGCTGTATATGATCATGATCGGCCTGGGTGTGGGGGCTTCGTTTTCAGTGCTCAGCACGGCGGCTATTCATGGGCTGGCCGCGCAGCAGCGCGGATCCGCCAGTGCAACGCTCAATTTCCTGCGTTCCCTGGGCATGACGATCGGAATCACTACTTTTGGCATCATCCAGAGTCATTATTTTTCGTCGAAGCTGGCCGGGATGATCACTGGCGGCGGAGGATCGGCCTCCGCACCGGCGCTTGATATTAAGGATCCGCATGCTTTGTTGTCCCAGGATACGCGTGCATTAATTCCGCCTGACATCCTGTCAGTTATCACATCCGGGCTGTCTTCCTCGATTGTGAGAACCTTCGCCTGGGCCGTAATTCCGGCTGTGCTTGCCCTGCTTGCCGCCAGCTTCATGGGCCGTCAGAAGATGGATGCTTCCGCTGAGGAGCCTGCTGCCTCGGGGCATTAGCCGGTAAACGGCTGGCCGGAAGTGGAACATCCATGAAAACGCAGGTAGAATAGACGGGAGTGAAATTTGACAAAGTGGGTTAGGAGGATTTCAAAATGGCTGGTCAAGCAGAATTGGTTGTAGACGCACAGGCTTTGCTGGGGGAAGGCCCCCATTGGGATCATACGGCCGCCAGGCTGTATTGGGTGAATATCGAGGGTAAACAACTGCGGAGCTATGACCCAAAGACAAAGAGCGAGAAGATCTATAGCTTCGATAAAAAGATCAGTGCCGTAGTCCCGGCAGCTGCCGGCGGCTGGATACTTGCCCTGCAGGACGGGTTATACCGGTTCAGCGAGGATCAGCAGGAACAGCGGATTGCTGCGGTTGAACCTGAGCTTCCGCGCAACCGGCTGAATGATGCCAAATGTGACAGCAGCGGCAGGCTGTGGTTCGGCACGATGAGTATGGATTTCACAAAGGCGGCGGGCAGCCTGTATGTCATGGATCTTGATGGCAAGGTGCGCCGGGTCTTAACCGGCATTAGCATCTCCAATGGTCTGGCCTGGGATGATCAGCGCGGACGGATGTATTATATTGATACGCCAACCCGGGGTGTAGACGTCATGGATTATGATGTGCAGTCCGGCACCGTTGACAACCGCCGGAGGGTCTTTCTTGTTCCGGAGGGAGCCGGTGACCCGGACGGGATGACGATTGACCGTGAAGGCATGCTCTGGATTGCGCACTGGGGCGGCGGCTGTGTGTCGCGCTGGAATCCCCACACCGGGGAACAGCTCGCCAAGGTTGAAGTTCCGGCCAAAAATGTCACCTCCTGCACCTTCGGCGGCGATGCATTCGATGAGCTGTATATTACAACGGCACGGGACGGGATGAGCGAAGAAGAGCTGCAGCGCTGGCCGCTTACGGGCGGGCTGTTCAAGTTCAAAGCCGGAGTGCAGGGTGTGGAAGCTAATATTTTCAAAGGTGTATCTAAATAAATCGGCAGCAGGCCTCTCGTCCAGACGGGGGGCTATTTTTTTGCAATACGCCGGGAAAACGGTTCAATGCACCGTGAAAATGGTCCGAAACCTTATGACCGTTCTCCGCTAACGGATTGCTGTCCTCTCTCCCGGCTCGGATTTCCTTTCTGTTAGGATGAAAACGTAAACAAAATCTGGATATAGGAGATAAAGGCATGGGAGTACCTTCTGGCAAGCTGCTGCGCAGTGTAACGCCTGTCCACCCGACCCGCAGGAGGATACAGAACAAACATAAGCTTTTTCTGATGGCGTTACCGTTTCTTCTGATTACTTTTATTTTCTATTATTTGCCGATCAGCGGCTGGATTTATGCCTTTTATGACTTCATCCCGGGCATTCCGCTGTCGGATACGCCATATGTCGGGCTAAAATGGTTCCGCACGATGGTGGAGAACCCTACGCAGACTGGGGAAGTGCTGCGTGTGCTGAAGAATACGGTAGCGATGAGCTCGCTTGGACTGGTCACCTCGGTATTTCCGGTCATCTTCGCGATTCTGCTCACGGAGGTTAAGGCAGGCTGGTACCGCAAGTTCGTACAGACGCTGACGACGATTCCGAATTTCATCAGCTGGATTCTCGTGTATGCACTGGCATTCTCGCTATTCTCTGTGGATAACGGAGTCGTGAACAATATTCTGGTACAGCTCGGTGTAGTGGACGAAGGTTTTAATTTTCTTGCTTCCAGCTCGCATATCTGGCTGACCATGATTGCCTGGTACTGGTGGAAGTCGCTCGGCTGGGGCGCCATCCTGTATCTGGCCGCGATAGCCGGCATTGACCAGGAGCTGTATGAGGCGGCAGAAGTGGACGGCGCCAGCAGGTTCCGCAAAATCTGGCATATTACCGTTCCCGGAATCATTCCAACCTTCTTCGTGCTGCTGCTGCTCTCCATCGGCAATTTTGTTAATAACGGGATGGAGCAGTATTTTGCCTTCCAGAATGCGATGAACAAGGATGCGATAGAGGTGCTGGATTTATATGTGTACAATATCGCCTTTGCCAACAACTTCCCGTTCGCTACAGCTGTCAGTATGCTGAAGTCGATCGTCAGTGTAGCGCTGCTGTTCGCAGCCAACACCTTGTCGAAGGCTGTACGGGATGAATCCATTATTTAAAGAGGTGATTCCATTGCGCAAGAAACTGAAGCCAGGCGATGCCCTGTTCCAGGGAATCATCTACGTGCTCTTCGGCTTGTTCACACTGAGCTGCATTTACCCGTTTTATTATCTGTTCATCAACACGATCAGCTCCAATGATCTCAGCGCGGCGGGGTATATCAAGTTTTATCCGCGGGAGCTTCATTTTGACAACTACACCAAAGTACTGCGGATCAGCGGGCTGAGCCATGCGGCGGTTGTATCGGTCTACCGGACAGTTATCGGTACCTTGCTGACCGTTGGCGCGTCTGCCTTCCTTGGCTACCTGTTCACCAAAAAGGAAATGTGGGGCCGCCAGATCTGGTACCGCAGCGTTGTGGTCACGATGTATTTCAGCGCCGGACTGATTCCCTGGTACATCACGATGCACAATCTGCATCTGACTAACAATTATCTGGCTTATATTCTGCCGACGATCATTACCCCGTTTAACATCATTCTGGTCAAAACCTTTGTGGAGGCGATTCCGCCTTCCCTTGAGGAATCCGCAAGCATCGACGGGGCCGGTTATCTGCGGGTGTTCTGGAGTATTATTGTGCCGCTGACCACGCCGATTCTGGCGACGATTACCATTTTCTCAGCAGTCAATCAGTGGAACTCCTTCATCGACACCGCATTCCTGATGACAGATACCAAATACTTTACGCTGCAGTTCCTGCTCTGGCGGTATTTGAACGAGTCGAGCTCGCTGGCGGCACTGATCCGTAATTCCCCGGATATGGCGGCGAGTGTCCAGAACATGCAGACGCCAACCTCCGTGCGGATGACGGTGACGATGATAGTGGTGCTGCCGATTCTGATTGTGTATCCGTTTTTCCAGCGGTTTTTTGTCAAAGGTATTATGATCGGCGCGGTCAAGGGCTGATCTTGTATAGGCCGCCTGAACGCCTGAAATCCAGAGGATTTGGAGTGCTGCTCCGCCGGCAGGCAGAGCTTGTACTTATAGCGTTCATCATCTGGTTGAATGCTTTACATGTTCACAAACTTGATGCCCACAAAACTTTTAGGGGGAATGAAGATGAGATTTAAAAGGTTGTCGCTGATGCTGCTGTGCGCGGTAATGGTGTTCGCGCTGGCAGCCTGCGGCGGGGGGAACAATAATAGCGGGAATGCCGGCCAGGCGGAGAGCACGGATAAGCCTGCGGCTGAAGCGACAGACACTACGGAAGCCACAGCGGCGCCGGATGACGGCACTCTGGATCATTCCAAGCCGCTTAAGCTCACTGTCTTCTCAACGACCGCCAACTATGCCGGACCGCAAACCGGCTGGTTCGCTAAAGTCATTAAGGACAAATTCAATATCGAGCTGGATATTGTCGCCTCCAACCTGACCGGCGGTGATACCAAAATCTCCGCAATGATGGCTTCCGGTGATCTGGGCGACATCATCATCTTCGGGGATGACAAGAACCACTACCCGAATGCGATCAAAGGCAAGCTGCTGCTGGACTGGACACAGGATGGCCTCCTGGACAAATACGGTGCAGATATTGCCAAGCAGTTCCCGAAAGCTGTAGAGAAGGCCAAAGTTGCTTTTGGCGGCGGCAGCGCGGTCTACGGCATCGGCAACAGTGTGGCCACTAACCCCTCCGGCCCGTCTGAAGGCAAGGATATGACCTGGGGACCGGATCTGCGCTGGGATTTGTACCAGCAAATCGGAGCCCCGGAGATTAACTCGATCGAAGAATATCTGCCTGTGCTGAAAAAGATGCAGGAGCTTGAACCGAAGAATGAGCAGGGCAAGAAAACCTATGCATTCTCGCTCTGGTCGGACTGGGACGGCAACTACAAAATGACGCTGGCAAAGCAATTCGCCAACATGCTGGGTTATGATGAAATTCCGGATACAGCGCTTTATGTCAAAGCCGATGAAGAGAAATATTATGATTTCCTCTCCGAAGACAGCTGGTACATGAAATCGCTGAAGCTGTATTATGAAGCCAATCAGATGGGGCTGCTTGATCCGGATTCCCTGACCCAGAAGTTCGATGATGTTGTTGCGAAATATAAGGACGGACGCCTGCTGTTCTCCTGGTTCCCGTGGCTTGGCGCAGCTAACTACAATACAGCGGAAAGAACGGCCGAAGGCAAAGGCTTCGCACTGGTACCGTTTAAGGATGAGCTGATGTATTCCACAGGCTTCAACGTATACGGCGGTAACGGTATTATCGCAATCGGAGCGAAGGCCAAAGAGCCAGCACGGATCATGGAATTCATTAACTGGATGTATACTCCGGAAGGTGCAATGCTCTCGGCAGGCAGCGGAACCGCTGTGCCGAATGGTCCGAAAGGCCTGACCTGGGATATTGACGCGAGTGGCCAGCCGGTGGTTACCGACTTCGGATGGACAGCTTTCACGGACCAGCAGAATACGCAGGTTCCTGCAGAATACGGCGGCGGCGACTATTACTACGGCTCTAATCAGATGAACTTCTCATTTGTGGTTCCGGCGATGGTGAATCCGGAGACAAACGAGCCGTACGACCACAATCTGTGGAAAACAACGCTGGAACGCAACCCGTCGAAGCTGGACAGTGACTGGAGAGCGAAGATGGGCGTGCTGACGGCCAAGGAATATTTTGAGAAAAATAATCTGCTCGCCGTTGCTCCTCAGGGCTTCACCGGCAAAGAGCCGCTGACGATGGATAAAACGCTGGAACAGAAAAACAAACAGATCGGCACCGTGATCCAGCAGATTTCCTGGAAGATGGTGTTTGCGAAGAATCAGGCGGAATTTGATAAGCTGAACAAAGAAATGCACGACAAGGTGAACGGCCTCGGCTATGCCGACGTGATGGATTTCTCGGTTAAAAAGGCTGAAGAGTTATTCGAAGCCCGCAAAAGTGTAAAATAAGGCAGCTCTAATCATAGGTATAAGGCAGGGCGGCAAAAGGCTGCGCTGCCTTATTATATTCAGCCCCGGAAAAATCTGGTATTCTGATATCATACGATAAAACGCTTTCATTAAAAGAGGAGAGCAAGCGGAATGCGCAGAACGAAGCTAGGGAGGAGCCGTGCTCCGGCAGTCAAATCTTTGCGGACTACACTGGTCATTTATTTGCTGATCGGCACGCTGCTGCCGCTGCTGATTGTTGGGATTGTATCCTATACTTCAATTTATTCGATTCTGTCCGGCAAAATCGGCAGCGGCATCAGCGCGAGTCTGCGTCAGGAAGCGCTCAGCCTGGAAAATGCGATCGATAATCTGGATTTTGCCTCTAAGCAGTTCGCGCTCGACGGGCAGATTGTGGAAGAGATGAATTCTTTTCTGCAGGAGAAACAGATTTACCGCAAATCGCAGATTATGAATTCGATCAACCAGAAGATTAATCTCGTCAATTTCACTAATCCCTATATCGGATTGACAGCTTATATCATGCCCGGCGGCAAGGACCCTGTGCTGTTCACGAACATGAGCACCCGGCGTAACTTCGATGTTAGCACGCTGCCCTCTTTTATGCGCTATAACGGAGCCGATTATTTCGGGCCGCATAGCACGATGTATGCTGTCGGTGACAATGTCGTCTTCTCCGAGCAGCGGATTGTCCGGGTGAACGGCCGGGATGAATTGTATATTTACCTGGAGACGAATTACAGCCTGCTGCGCAAAATTTTCAATCAGGAAGCTTATGGCATGAAAGTGAACCATCTGCTGGTGAACCAGAGCGGGACGCTGACCCATATGATCGACGGCGAGGTGCCCGGCAAAATCGTCAAAGCCGCCGGAACAAGCGGAGGTGAGGGCCATGAAGTGCTGGATGGCTATCATCTGTTCCGTTATGAAAGCCCGCAGGGCTGGAAGCTGGTGGCCGTCGTTAAGAAATCAGTGTTCAACAGCGAGATTTACACCTGGTTCTATAAAATGATTCTGCTGGCCCTTTTGACGCTGCTGTTCGCAGGAGTTCTGGCCTGGCTGATCTGGAAGAAGATCTATGGTCCGCTGCGCAAGGTCAACATTGAGATTATCCGGATGGCCGAAAATGTCACCGCACCGGTTGCATTTACGAATGTGGAGGAGTTCGATTTCGTGCTGAGCAATTTCCAGCAGATGAAGGATCAGGTGAATGAGCTGATTCAGGCCGTAGCCCGTAATGAGAAGCAGAAAAGCCAGTTTGAAATCGAGAAGCTGCTCAGCCAGATCAACCCGCATTTTCTGCATAATACACTCAACACGGTACAGTGGCTTGCCCGGTTGAACGGGCAGAAGGAAATTGACAAGCTGGTTACCCTGCTGGTGAAGGTATTGCATTACAATCTTGGCAAACAGAGCATCATTGTGACGATTGGCGAAGAAATTGAAGCGATCCGCAATTATATGGAGCTGCAGCGTATCCGTTATGATTATGAATTCGAGTTCAATGTGCAGGCCGAGGATAATGTGCTTGCCGCGGCAGTGCCGCGGTTCCTGCTCCAGCCGCTGGTGGAAAATTCGATTTATCACGGGCTCAGCGACAACGGCAGAGTGGATGTCATTATTAAGGCGCATGGCGGTACTGAAGTACAGCTGTGTGTAAAGGATAACGGGGCAGGTATGAATGAAGCCCAGATTGAAGAGCTGCTCTCGGATGACAGCGCCAAAAAGCGGGGGCTCGGCATCGGGTTCGCGTATGTGATGCGGATGCTGAGGACCTACTACGACGGGCAAATGGAACTGCAGATCAAAAGCGGAGAGGGCGAAGGAACAACGATATCCATCATTATCCCCCGTAAGAGCAAGGAGGACTTCGATGATTAAAGCTGTTGTTGTCGATGATGAGCGCCTGGTGCGCAAAGGCTTCATCTCGCTGATTGACTGGCCGTCCTTCGGTGTCGTCATCGTCGGCGAAGCCGGAGACGGTAATGCTGCGCTGGCCCTGCTGCGGGAGCAGGAGGCTGATCTGCTGTTTGTCGATATCACCATGCCGGGCATGTCCGGCTTTGACCTGATCCGGCAGGTGCGTCAGCGGTTTCCGGCCATCCGCTGCGTGGTGCTGACCTGTCATCATGAATTTGACTATGTGCAGGAAGCACTTCGCCTCGGGGCTGTCGATTATATTGTCAAAACGCTGCTTGAGGTAGAAAATGCGGATGAAACGATCTCGCGGCTGGTGGAACGGATCAAATGGGAGGACAGCACAAGGGAGTCGCTTAGCCGCGGGGCGGGCATGGTGATGACCGCGGACAGAGCTGTGCTCTATCTGCCTTTAAAGGCTCCAATCAATGAAGAGGAGCTGTTTCAGCTCTCGCTGGTGAAGAACCAGCCGCTGATTGCCCTCAGGGAGCAATGGATGTCGCTGCTCCCTCAGCGGTTTAGTGAACAGGAGCTGCAGCGGGAGTTCAGCTCTGTTCTGGAAGGACGCTGGCAGACGGCACTGGTGAGCGGGCTTCGCGGCCAGAGCATCCAGGAGCTGGAGGAGGTCTTGGCTAAGGCAGCGCGGATGGCGCTGTTCTATTACAGCGGGGAGGAAGAACCGGCCAGACTGAATTATCCGGAACTTAAGCAGGCCTGTGCCAGTGACAGGAATGCAAGCGGGAAGGAACCGGCGCTCCAAACTGCGCAGAATCTCAGGTGGACGATTGAACGGGCCGACTGGGAGGAGTTCACCGCCGGTGTACTGTGCCAGCAGCCTTCCCCTGAGGCGGTAGCCGCCTTCGGCCACGCATTGCTTCAGAGCTGGAGTCCGCTGCTGCTTACTCCGGATGAAGCTGCGGAGCTGGCGGCTGCAGCCGGCGGTAACGTGAACTGGTGCCGCTGGAAGCAATGGCTACGGCAGTTCGCCGCACCTATTCAGCGGCGGATGGTTGAGCTGGGACTGAGCAAGGAGCTGATGTTCTGCCTCATCCGCGCCGTCCGGTATATGAAGCAGCATGCCGGGGACAAAATCAATCAGGGGGATGTCGCCGCTTATATCAATATGAGCAGGGGCTATTTCAGCCAGTGCTTCGCCCGCTTTGCCGGCGAGAGCTTCGGCGAAGTCCTGCGCGGAATGCGGCTTGAGCTGGCCAAATCGCTGCTGCTGGAGACAAACTATCCGGTGCATGAGATCGCCTGCAGATCTGGCTTTGAGGATGACCGGTATTTCAGCAGGCTGTTCCGGGAACGGGTCGGCCGGCTGCCAAGCGATTACCGTGCAGAGAGGATGAAGCTATAATGAAGACCCGGCGTGTTATCCTCTCCGTTCTGGCGCTGCTCAGTCTGCCGGCCTGCGGCGGCAAAGATTCTGCTGGAGAGTCAAACGGGGCACAGCAAGGCAACGCTGCCGAGACTGCCGCCTACAGTAAATATGAGCAGCCGGTTACGATGCGGATTGGCTTCAAGGTCCCGGATTCCCGGCTGAATAACGGAGACAGTAATGACAATAATCCGGTTTCCCGTTACTTGGAGAGCCTGTCGAATATCAAGGTGATTCATTCCTGGGAAGCTAAAGGTGAAGAGCTGTACACGCAAAAAGCGCAGCTGGCGATTGACAGTAACGATCTGCCGGATGCGATGGTTGTCGACCGGGATCAATTAAAGAAGCTGATCGACAGCGATATGATTGCTGATCTGACCGGTATTTTCCAGCAGTACGGCTCTACGCTGATTAAGGATATGTACAGCTCAACCGGAGGCGAGGCGCTGGAGGATGCCTCCCGCAGCGGCCGGCTGTACGGCCTGCCGAATGTGGCGATCAATGCGGATTCTCCGATGCTGCTGTGGGTCCGCCAGGATTGGCTGGACCGGCTGGAGCTTCCGGCCCCCCGTACTTTCGAGGATATTGAAAGAATTGCCAAGGCATTCATCGAACAAGACCCTGACGGAAACGGCAAACGCGATACCTTCGGCCTCAGCGCCTACAAAAATATCGTGTATGGGGCGAAGCCGCATATTAACGGCCTGGATGCGGTCTTCAGCGCCTTCCATGCTTTTCCGACCAATTGGATAAAGGACAGCAGTGGCGCTACTATATACGGTTCGATCACTCCTGAGACAAAAGCGGCATTGGCCAAGCTGGCCGACTGGTACAAGCGCGGGCTGATCGATCCTGGCTTTGCTCTATATAAAGAGACCCAGGAGCCAATTATTTCCGGCCAGTCCGGCATGTTCTTCGGTCCTTGGTGGATGCCGTATTACCCCTTATCGGAGGCGGTGGCCGCCGATACCAAGGCGGAGTGGCGGGCATATGCCGCTCCGCTGGACAGCAGCGGCAAATTCATTGCCCACATGGCCCCGGTGACGGACCGTTACCTGGTGATCCGCAAGGGCTATGAGCATCCGGAAGCTGTTGTGAAGCTGCTGAATATGTTCACCCGGCTGGAGAGAAGACGGGACCCTAATACGGCGGAGGTCAATAAGCTGGACGATTTCTCGGCCGAGACCGGCATCCAGCTGCGTGCCTACTACCCGTTCGACCTGCTGATTGACTACAGCGGGGCCATTGAGCAGCATTATGCCGATGTGCAGCAGGCGCTGCACGGCAAAATCGATCCGGATCTGCTGGATCCGGACACCAGGCTGCTCTATGACCGCTGGCTCGCTGAGGATGAGCAGCCCAAGAAGAATCTGGAGGGCTGGAAGGCAACCAATGCTTACAAATATGGTGTTGCTGTATTAACCACGACGGCAATCGAGCAGGTGCGCAGCGTCTTTTACGGCAGTACACCGGGTATGGCAGGCGTGTGGCCGAAGCTGCTGACACTGGAAAGCGAGACCTTTCTGAATATTATCGTCGGAGAAACTCCGGTGAGCGAATTCGATGATTTCGTGAAGGACTGGAGGCGTATGGGTGGAGATCTTATTACGCAAGAGGTAACGGAGATCGTCAACAACAAAGGTGTAAAATGAACATCCAGTGAAGCCAACACAAAAGCAGGCCTGAGTCTCATCAAGGAGACTCAGGCCTGCTTATTATGTTCCGGCTAGTCCCGCCGGACAGCCATCGATACGGAGCTGCTGTAACATCGGCTGCAGCGGCGGGGGCAACGCTGCGGGTTTGATCCTCATGAGGCTGGATCATCCCCGTTTCCTATAACCTCTGCCCAGTCTTTACATACATCTACCCAGTCTTTGCTGCCTGAATACCCAGCAAGCTCCTCACAGGTTAGCTCGATAGCGGAATTAGTGCTGCCGCAGGCAGGGAACAAGGTACTGAACCGTTTCATGGATACATCCAGGTAAACATCCAGCTCACGGGCCAGTCCAAACGGGCAGACCCCGCCGATTTCATGGCCGGTCTGCGCCTGCACTTCATCCGGACTGAGCATCCGGGGCTTGAGCCCGAAGGCTTCTCTGAATTTCTTATTGTCAATTCTGGCATCTCCGGCGGCAACGATCAGGATAGCATTCTCCCCGGAACCCCGGAAGGACAAGGTCTTGGCGATCCGGGCCGGAATGACACCGATCGCGGCGGCAGCCAAATCCACTGTTGCGCTAGATACCGCAAATTCCAGAATGTCTTGCTCCTTGCCGAAGGCGCGGAAATGTTCCTTAACTCTGCTAATAGACATGACCGGTGCCCCTTTCTGCATATTCATTTTTTTACAGCTGTGTTTCAATCAATTTTCATATTGGTTCATATTTTAACCTTTTTTAGTGGTTTGGGCAAAGTTAACCTTTATGATTATCCAAGCATTTTGCCTGTCAGGCGCATTTAATATTGAAATATCAGCTGTGGGGGGAGTGAAATGGAATTGGCAGAACTAAAAGGGGCGTATGACTGCATCGTCAGTCTGGGAAGCTCCTGTGAACCGGCAGCCCATTTGCGCAGAAAGGGTCTCAGAACCTTTTCTTCTCCGCTGGATTGGGTTGTTTCATTATCGCTTACCGATGTGAACCGTCTGCTCAGCAGCCGCTTTTCCGGCTATATGGAACTCCAGAATATGTCGCCGATCGAAGGAAATGATGTGTTTGTCGAGAATGAGGTTGTGATGCCGGTTAAATCTTATTTTGTGAAGGATAATTATTATAACGTGATCTCAGTCCATGATTTCCCGGTTCTGGAAGGGCAGGAGTGGAGCTCTGTCTATCCCGGCTTTAAGAACAAAATCGAGATGCGCAGCCAGCGCTTACTGGATCAGCTGATTGCCAGCCGCAGGGCGTTGTTTATCCGCTGGGGCAGTACTTACGATGAAGCGGTTGCTCTACAGCAGGTGCTGAGACCATTAACCGGGGGGGAATATCTGATTCTGATCGTCAATGGGGTTGACGGGCTGGAATCCGTCATCGACAATGCCTGGGGCCTGCCGGGAATCAGTTCGCTGAGTATTCCGAACCGCGCGGGGGATTCGGAGACCTGGGATTATATTCTGGACGGCATCAGTCTGGCTTGATCCGCTCTCTTGTATAGACCCATATGTGCAGCAAAAAGGCCTCTTACAGGTTATTTACAAGTAAGGGCCTTTTTTATGTGGAGACAGATAGGCGGCTCATTTGACAGTCCTTATCATATGCTTTCGGATGTACGGGTAACCTTATGAAGCAAAGCTACTAGTGTATTAGCTTCCTCCTCGGTCAGATTGGCAGTCAGCTTGCGGTTATGCTCATCCAGAATGGATTGAAATACCGGAGCAAAGTCCACGGCTTTGGCTGTAGGATACAAAAGAGAAGAACGCTGGTCTTTCGGATCGGTCCGCCGTTCAATATATCCCAGCTGCTCCAGATGCTTCACGGAACGGGCGGTTGTCGCCTTATCAAATTTCATTTCATTCGTCATCTGGTCCTGGGTAATGCCCGGATGGCCAAGAATCAGCTTCAGAAAACTGTGCTGTCCGCCGCTGCCAAGCCCGTAGGGTGCTAGTTCTTTGCTCAATATTTTTGTATTCTGGCGGTGAAGATAGGCAACCAGCTTGCCGATCGGTTCTTTTTTCAATACAGACACCTCTTTAGATTCATGCGCTGCTGTTAGTACTCTCTTCAAAAGCTTACCGTAAAGTTGTTGCGCACGCAACTAATTTGCTGTACACTGGGGAATGCAGATTGTTGCGCACGCAACTAGTTCTGAAATTCGATTCAAGAGGGTGTCCTTTCATGAGTGCGATAAGTGCAACCTATCAGGAGGATGCAGCGGTTCAGAAGAAGCGCTGGATAATTCTGATTGTCCTAAATTTGTTTACTTTTATGTCTACCCTGGACGGAAGTATTGTTAATATTGCCCTGCCGGTGCTGGTGAAGCAGCTGAATCTGCCGGTTGCCCAGGTCGAATGGGTCACTACAGGATATCTGATGGCGATTTGTTCGGTTATTCTGTTTTTTGGTAAGCTGGGGGATATGGTCGGCAAGATCCGTGTGTTTAGAATCGGGACAGTGATTTTTATCCTCGGCTCTCTGCTCTGCGGATGGAGCACAAGTCTTCCATTTCTTATTGCCTCCCGTGTCATTCAGGCCATTGGTGCTTCGATGACCATGGCGAACAGCCAGGGAATCGTGACGGATATTTTTCCTGCTACCGAACG
>CAKMKL010000262.1 GCA_927443375.1 uncultured Paenibacillus sp.
CTTATGTTCGAACGGTACACGGGTTATCACGTGCTCCTCCTAAGGTGCGGGTGATCACAAAACTGTTCTTCATATAAGCCTTGATCACAGCGTCCGGATTCTTCTCATACAACAGCTTGCCCCAGGTCATCTGGTAGGACCATTTGCTCTGGGATCTTGCAAGGACTGCCGGAGAAGGCAGCTCTCCGTTTTCCCCTATGGCAATCAGCTTACCGCGTCCCAGGTCCCACAGTCCGTCATGGTGGCTTGCCTTGAAATCTCCCTCGTAAATATCAAGCGCCAGTACGTCTACCCTGCCGGCACCGGGATAGTAGTCCGCAGGCTCGCCCGACCACTGGTTTTTGGCATTCGGACTCCATACCCACAGCAGATTGTGCAGCCCGTGATAACCCGTGTACCGTTCGAACATAAGGTTCCACAGCTCGGAGAAGCGGCTTTTCTGCCCCCACCAGAACCATCCCCCGTTCATCTCGTGATACGGTCTCCACAGGACAGGAACACCTGCATTACCCAGTTGTTGTAAGGATAGCGCCGTCTTGTCGAGATCTGCCAGAAGCGCGGTATACTGGACAGTACCCGGCGTTATATATCTGGCAAAGTCAGCCTCGCTGAGGCTCATGGAGACATTGGACCAGGCCGGAGCCGTCCCCGGCAGATTGACATGATAGCTCATCGTCACGATTCCCCCGGCCTCATGCCAGCGAATGGCGCTGTCCACTACCGCCTGCCGCTGGCTGGCAATAACCGCTTCTGTCTGGTTGCTGATGGCCCCCAGCTCATAGCCGTGAAGTCCGGGATAGAATCCCCCTGTATTCTTCAGCTTATTACTGTACTCATCCGGACTCTCCAGATAATCATGCTGTCCGCTGATGATGCCTTTGCCCTGCAGCGAATACAGCTTCTTCAGCAAGCTCTTCGCCGGGGGCGCAAGAGCCGTATCGGCAGGTTCCATCACCAAGCTGCGGAAGGACGCCTGCCAGCGGACATCGTTCACCAGCCGCGACGCCGAATCGAGCAGATCCCGAAGGATGCGTTGTTCCATTCTTCCCACCAACCTTTTATACCATGGTATGGGGACAACCGGGACAAGGACGCGGCGAATGTTGAGCATTCGGCAAAATATTCATTTTTTTCAATATGTATGATTACTATTACGGCTATTGCTGTCACTTACCTCGTATAACGCAGCGGCAAAAGCTCAAGAATATCCACTTTGGCCAAGTTCCCTTCCTCAGGTACAATCACCTTGCAATCCTTGGCGTAATCCGCGATCAGCTCCCGGCACATCCCGCATGGCGATACCACCTTGATCTCTCTATCCTCACTGTCCGGATCCGGGTGCCTCACGGCAACAATGGTGTCGAACTCCTGATACCCCTCGGAAATCGCTTTGCCGATGACCATCGCCTCCGCACATACGCTAACCCGCGGCAGACTCGCCTCCAGATGTACCGCTGTAAAAATCTCCCCCGTCTTCGTGCGCAACGCCGCACTGACATGATGCCGCTCCCATGCATATCGTTTTCTGATAATCTCCTTGGCAGAAGCTATCAGTGTCTGATCCTCAATCGAAATTTCAACTTCCATGCGCTTGTCCTCCTAAACATTTTGCAAGCTTATGCCTCATCGCAAGGGCTCGGCCAAAACTCACTTCGTGAATGGTAAACTTGTCCTGATTTAGTATACTAAAAGCCGTTTGTTTTAAGATATAATACTTATTAGGCACAGACTTTATGACCCCCACACCTTAGGAGGAGCACGTGAAAAAACAGAAATTCATCTCCACTCTTATCATCATTGTACTACTGGTCCTGGTGGCTTACTGGTTTGAGGAAAATAATCCGCCCGTCACTCCATCTTCTACTGATGACTCTGAAATCGTGCAGCTGGAGTTCCCGGCAGACCGTTATCCTGAAACCGCCCAGCATATCCAGGAAGCGATTGAGAGCGGTGAATCAGCCGTCTGCACCATCAGCCGGGAAGATGCCGAGGAGAACCGCAAGGAATCCTTGTCCGGCGTGCCGACCAAGAAGGGCTATGACCGAGATGAATGGCCGATGGCGATGTGTGCCGAAGGCGGCAGCGGTGCCGACATTGAATACATAACGCCCAGTGACAACCGCGGGGCCGGAAGCTGGGTTGGCAATCAGCTGGAAGGTTATGCCGACGGAACACGGGTAGAGTTCATGTTCAAGTAAATAAGAACCGTATGCGTATGAATTAGCCCCCTGCCGTCAGCATCGGCAGGGGGCTTTTGCAGATTCAAGGCTATCAGCTCAGCGGATGCTTCAATCGGTCCAGTGGCCGCTGCCGCTGCCAGGCACTTTTGCCCCTGGCTCCGGACTTTCCCAGGCAATGAGAATTACCGCTGCCTCTACGGGTTGGGGCGGCTGCCATTGGATAAACCCCAGCAGTGCCAGCTCACGAAGGCCGGACATCACTTGAGCCTCCCTCCGTCCGCTAAGCCTGGCAAGCTCTTTAAGTTGCGGCATCCGCCGGAAGTGGTTACTGAAGTGGCACATAATCCGCAGCAGCTTGCGGGCAGTATCATCCAGCATGACGCGCCTTGGCCCGCCGCCAGGCCAGAATACTGCCGGTTCTGAATACCCTGGGACCGCCTGTAGTTAAGCAAGTGGCCCGCAGCAGGTCCCCTTTAATCCCGTGCACCTCCACGCTGCGCTGGGTGATTTTGCCCGATTTGTCCTCGTAGATGATTTCAATTACTTGTCCGGTCAGCTTTTCCAATTCTTTTGCCTTCACTTCAAGTCCCCCTTATCACAATTTCCGAAATAATTATATGTATTATATGCGAACAAATGTTCTTTATGCAACATGATCGTGATAACACATAATACCAAGGGAAAGCCCCGCTTAGGCACTCTGCCTGACGGGGCTGCACTTGCTGTAGAGTCCTTTAGAATATACAGGCTTTGGTGATAATTACCAGAAGAATGAACAGCACCAGAATGGCACTTGTTGAGGTCCATGGGCTTACAACCGGCATAACTGCCGGAGGTCCCTGGTTCACTCCGCCAACGTTATTTCCGCAACCGCAACCATAATCTGCACCCATCATTAATTCCTCCTCTGAGATATGAAATACATGAAACGTGATTCTCAAGTTCATCTCTTACACAGCACAGAATATGTTGCCGGGAGACCGGCAGCCTGGGCCAATCGGCAAACAATATCCGCTTCGCCTAAATAAACCGTTCTATCCAGACGATATACATTAAAGGAAGGCTGGCAAACCTGAGATTCTAAAGGGTCAGCATTCACAAAAATACGGGTTATAACCCATTCAGGAGGTACGAAATGGACATTGCCGCTGTATCCATTGCAATGAGCCAGGCGTCCTTACAGCAGGCTGCCGGGCTGCAGGTCATGAGTATTGCCAAGAATACAGCTGAGCTTCAAGGGCAGAATATAGCCCAAATGCTCCAGCAGAGCCCGCATCCGGACCTTGGAAAAACACTTGATATTCAGGTTTAATTGCATTATGCTTAATACATAAGAACATCAGTTCCGGTATGAATCCGGCAACCACTAGGCCCTCCGGGCTTTTCTTTTACCCTTAAATACGAACATACGATCTTATATTGAGGTGATTCCATGCAGTCTTATTACCAAATGACCGCCCTGGAGAATTGGACCGAGGATTTATATCAGCGTTTGCATGTGCGGCAGCCGTCGGACATTTCGGTTAAATACATCGCCGAACGGCTGAATATCTGGGTTCATTATCTGGATGTGCGCAGCAAGAGCATTGAGGCCTCCGCCGGGATGTACACCATGTTTATCGACAACCGGCTCCCCCCCGAGCTGCAGCGTCTGGAATTTCTCCATGAACTCTGCCATCTGCTCCGTCACGCCGGAAACCGCATTCTGATGCCCGGACACTTTACGCAGGCTCAGCAGGACGAATCAGAGCGTTTTATTCTTTATGCGGCTATGCCCTACTCCATGATCTCTGCCAGACCGTTGCCGGAGCTGCGCGAGGATGCCATTCACTACATTGCCACAACGTTTCAGGTTCCGGAGGAGCTGGCCATGCAGCGGATTGACCAGATTCAGAGACGGGTGTTCCAGGGGCAATTGATGGCTGTACTGGAAAGAAACGAAGACAGAAATCTCATCCACCACCGGCATATCCGGTAACTGTTTTTTTATTATCCGCAAGTATTTTCACAAATAAATGACCCCGCCGGCGTCCGGCAAGGTCTATATTTATTACTAGGGGTATGTCGTTACTATACAGCCTGCAGCTTAAGCCACTATGAAATCCCGCTGAATATGAGCTGAAATCTGTCCTGCTTAAACAGGATCGCCGGCATTTACAAACCTGTTTTCCTGCAGCACTGGTACCGCATAACTGATATCCGCTTGGCAGCAGTACGTGACATCATCTTCATATCCGCGTTCCCGCAGTTCACGGCCGCTGGAAGACTCCCAGATCAAATCCCTGATCCGGTGACCGGAGGACTTGACTGCGCCAATGCACACCTCAGCTTCAGGAGATTTCGTTCCGGTCAACCGGGAGAGAATCACACCTGCACCCAGGTAATCTTCGATGCCCGGGCGCAGTTCATCTTCACCCTCCGCAACATCAGGCCAGTTCTCGCCGCAGGGGATTACCGTAATATTCACATCCATTTCCAGCTTCAGCCGGTTGGCAGTATCAGCGACAGCAGAAGCATTCAACAGACAGCCGACGAGCAGAGCCGGCACTTGTGCAGCAATCCATGTACAGGCTGCACCGTTCAAGGAACATAATACAAAGTCACGGGCATAGTCAGCTGAGCTGAAGGACAACGGCGATAAGGAATGGCCACCCACCCTTATCGCTTCCGACCTCCCCCACACCATTTCTGCACCCAGTTCCTTGGCATACGATTTGGCTGTTTCATTAATCGGCGGAGGATACGGATAAATGTTGGCTTTATGCTGAACCGCCGTTACTACCGTGGACGAGAAGCTAAGCACATCAACAATAATTACAATGTCTCCGCGCTCCGCTGCTGCCCTTGCCCCTCTCCGTCCCCAGTCCAACTTAATTTCATAAGGTGACTGATCAAAATACACAGGATTCCCTCCTTCCGGTTCTTGGATTCTTCTCATTCCTTCAAAGAGGGAGTTACCCATAGATGGCTACTCCCGAACCGTAATTCGCCGACTTTCTCTAATTATTTTTGAAACAGACGGATCTTGCAATACCTTAAGCCCACGTTCTATAAAGGCAAAAAAATTGACCCTACCGGTCATCCGGCAGGGTCAAGGTCTATTCACTGGGGATCATGTATTTACTATATATCCCGAAGCTTAAACGAATCTGAGGCAGAGCTAAATGTTTGCTTAAGTTGCACTCCCAGGCTTATACCCAGAAAGCTTTAGTAATAATAACGAGCAGAATGAACAATACCAGAATTGCAGCAGTAGAAGTGAAGGGGCTAGCGTATCCTCCGCCGCAGTTAGCTCCACCAACCGGACTTACATTTTCACCGTAACATCCCATTTCAAATTCCTCCTTCATAATTGAGTACACCATAGACTATGTAAATTAGCCGCTGGCCGACTGGGTGAATAGGCAAAATTTAGCCTTCATCCGGACCGGTCCGTAAGCTCCTCTGTTGAACATCACATTTATCAGCAATCAGCGTATAAAATTCCGGAAAGCTCGGGTCCTGGGCATTAGGTATCTCTTCAAAGGTACGGATATACAACCCGTTAGAGGCCACTGCCGTTATAATATCGCCAACCGTCCATCCCCGCGTCAAAACCTTCCCCAATCCCGAACGTTCTTTTTCAGGAAGCAGCTTGGCAAAGGCAATTTCGCCTTCCTGGATTGTGTCGTCAAAATAATTCCCTGTCGGATACTGAAGATTTACCGTCGTCCTCCATGTCCTGGCAAACGGATGAAAGTCCGTTAACATCAAACGGCCATTTACGCCTAATCTTCTGCTGACCAAAGCAAAAATATCATTCAGATCGGTAAAATAATGCAATATCCCAAACTCCATCAATACAATATCAAATTGGCCCAGCGCCTCTTCATCGGGGATATGCAATACATCTGAGCAGATATAGTTCAAAGAGATATCCGCAGCTGCCGCAACCTCACGGGCATACTTACAGTTTTCTTCGGAAATATCGACCACGGTAACCTCAGCGCCTAACACGGCTAACGCGATCGCCTTCATGCCATGGGAGCCCAGCAGATTGATTACTTTCTTTCCTGTTGGATCACCAAGGTACTTTAACCAATAACGCAAAGGGTGCCGCGGGTCCATTAATAATTTACAGGCCAGCTCGTCCGGAGATCCGTGATGCTCTACCCAAGCCTGATATGCCTTCGATTCCCAAGCCGCCTTATTCGCACGTGCCAGTTGTTCCTGCATACAGTAGTCCCCCTTGATAAAATATGGAATTATTTCCAGGCTTCTAAGTTTACTACATTTTATTGTCTTCATCCACAATCCCAAATCTGCTTAATATCACATCGTCTTATATATAGCATAAAAAAAGGCCCGCCCCGTAAGGATGACCTTGCTCATTTCCATACTATTTTCACTTCACAGATCTTATTTCAAAAAAGTCCCCTGCCGGTACTCACTGAACGCCACCGTGATCTCTCTTTCCGTATTCATAACGAACGGTCCTCTGGCGACTACCGGTTCGCGGACAGGTTCACCTGCATATAACAGCACCCGCAGCTTCCCTCCCGCCGTAATATCCACTTCACTTTCTCCGCTGCCGCCTTCACCAAGCCATAAGACATGGCCTTTAGAAGCCTCTGCTTTGTTGTTTCCAAAGGTTCCGTTGCCTTCAAGAACATAGATGAACCCGTTGTAGCTGCCCGGCAAATCCTGCGTGACTGTATAACCCGGCTCAATGGTCATCTCCACCATCGTTACCGGAACATAGTTGCGGGTTGGACCAGCCACTCCCTTGGAAGCTCCGGAGAAAACTTTTATGGCTGCGCCAGCTTCCTGCCGTACAGGTATATCCCCGCTTTTCAAATTCTGATAACGCGGCTTAGTCATCTTGTGCACCTTCGGCAGATTCACCCAAAGCTGAAGGGAATACGCAGTCATCCCTTCAGAGGGTACTTCATTATGCTCAACTCCGCTGCCTGCCGTCATCCACTGCACGTCCCCCGGCCCGAGCACCCCGCCTTCCCCGCTGTTAGTGTCGTAATGTTCAATCTGTCCAGAGATCACATACGTTACCGTCTCCATTCCGCGGTGCGGGTGGATGTCAAAGGATCCCTTCTGAAACTTATCCTCCATCATCAGCAGAAAAGGATCATGCTTCGCCCAATTTCCCGGTTCAAGTACCGGCCCTGCCGAATGGATTGCACTCACCTGGTTTAGAACAACCTTTCTGACTTCACTAATATCCCTTTTAACTGCAGCGGATTGTTCCATAATGCTCTCCTCCTTAATGAGTTGTGGTTCAGCTCTATGTTTAACCATTATTTTTATATTTACTATATTTTATATAGTTAATTTAACACTTCTCTTTTCGTTTGTCAATTTCCCGGAAACAAAATGTGACCAAATTCCGTTCTTAATGGTGTTATAGGTAAAGGAGGGCAGAGCATCATGCAGCGATTCATGTCCCGGCCGGGGAATGATGTAATAAAGAGTTATGAAACCTACTCAAAAATGCTGTTCCGGATTGCCCTGGTTCATCTGGGCAGCCGCCAGGATGCCGAACATCAGAAGGCATGGCTGATCCGGGTACTCACCAACACTTGCAAAACATCGCTGGGCAGAGGCTGGCGTAAGCGCGAGATGAACTGGAGGGTACTGAGCCGCTTACAGCAGACAGCCCCGAGGATTTGGCAATGCTACAGCTGGTGCTGGCCTGCCCGTAAAGTATAAGACTGTTATCCATTTGTATTATTACGAGGATTATCCCGTCCAGGAGATCAGCAAAATACTGCAGATCAATGAGTCCGCCGTGAAGATGAGGCTAATGCGGGGACGGCAGCTGTTAAAACTGGAGCTGGAAGGAGCGGAAGCGGAGTGAACGAGGAACTGTTTCGCTCAAACTATAAGAAAGCGGTGGATTCAATGGACCCCAGCGAAGAGATGAAAAAAGGACTACTCGCCAAAATGGAGCAGCGTCAGGAGACAAAACGTCCGCGCAAGACAATATATATCGCAGCAAGTATCGTACTCGCCGCCGGAATCGGTCTGGCTTCTCCTACTATATGGAACCAGATAAACGGGCCAACGTCACCGGCACAAGTGGCACAGGTGGATCCCGGGACATCAGGTACAGGCGGAGCCGCTTCGGGCGCCAGTGTCGTCATTCCCAAGCTGAAGCTGCCGGATTCAAGCTTGGGGGGTAAGGCAAGCATGATTGCCCTGGTTGTATATAAGGGGAATATTTATACACAGTCTGCTACCCGTATCGAAGCCGCTGAGGCAGCCGCGCTACGCGGTGACCGTCTGGGACGGACGACAGGCGGTATTGACGAATGGAGCGGTAAAGACGATTACACTGAGCTATCCTCCAATATCGGTGAGACAGATACCTATACCGTGAAGGGATACGATTCGGCCTTCCTGATTATGTCCTATTCGGAAATCGACGGCCAGGTATTCGCCGAACTGTATGAGCATACGAACGGCATCACTGTAAACAGCGGAGCCGATCTGATCGGCAAGCTGAATCTTGAAGGCCGGATCACTTCCGCCCAGTGGGAGAGCTTCGACAGCTGGAATAACGGGCTGCAGCAGTACGCGCCGCTCAGCGGAGGCGAAGCGCTTGACAGCTTCCTGTTAGCCCTCCTGGCAGCCAAACCGCTCGCAGCAGAACCGCTGATCGCGCAGGGCATCTACGATAGTGAAGACCGCAAGATCATCGATCTGGAGCTCCAAGATAAGACCCGGGTTCAGCTGGTACTTTTTGGTCAAGGACTAGTTCGTTATGGCGACGCGCCGGTATTTTTCGAAGTTGGATCCGGTGCGTTCCAGGCGCTGTGGAACAGCATGCAACAGTAAGGCAGAAACCGGACTCCCGCATGCCCCTCTGGGAGTGACAGGTCAAAAAATACAGTCCTGCCTTGTCGAGGCGGGACTGTATTTTTACTTCACCAGCATTTTCACAGCAGCATTCACCCGTTTGATCGTCTCCGTACCCATCCAGCCGCCTGCGCTTGCCAGAATAAAATTATGAAATATCTTATTCGCCAGCGCATATGTCACTGTTCCGATTATGATCTCTATCACAAAGAACCGCATAATATCGCCAGTAGTTATAATGTACACTTTGAATTCCTGATGATGAAGCACAGGTTGGATCACTCCCCTTCAAAGGGTTATTATTAACCTTTATGCCTCGGGCGGATTGTCTAATGCCATTTCCAGCAACGATTTGCGTGACACATTAACGTATTTCAGCTGCTTCATACCGCCCAGAAATTCAGGCTTCCGTTCGATCAGACACATCCCGATGTCCAGGAATTGCAGGTTCTTCAGCTGCTCCAGTTCAGGCGGCAGTTCACGGATCGAGGTGTATTGAATCGTCAGCTGCTCCAGTTGTTCCAGTTCCCCGATCTCCGGCGGGATGCGGTTTAGGCTGATCTCCTCCCTGGGCTTGGCCTGATACCCGGGAGCCGGCCGGTCCGAGCTCGCACACCGGATAGACAGTTCTCTCAGATTCTTCAACTTGCCTATAGCTGCAGGAATGTCCTCCAGATCGGCCGACAAGATTTTCAGACATTCCAGCTTGGTTAATTCGAACAGCCCCTCGGGTAGACGATACAGATCCTGTTCAAAAATCTCCAGCTCCCGCAGTTCTGTAAGCTCCCGGATTCGTTCCGGCAGCTCCGTCAGCCTATGGCCGCTTATATACAGCCAGTCAGTCTGATGTTTAATGGCATCATCCAGCAGACGATCCAGATCACGGTGTGCTTTTAATTCCAAAAAGAGTCCCGTAACCCGCTTCATCAGCTCATCCGCTTCTTCCTCCGTTACATCCATCCCGTACATATGTTCATGGACCACCGAGTACAGATAATCTCCGCCGCCTTTTTTCAAGAAACACAAGTCCTCCGGCAGATCAGGATATATCCAGTCCGACAGGCGGCTTGCCATTTGCTTCAGCAGCTTCCCGCTTTCTTCACAGCACCGGTATAAATAATAAGTCCCTGCGCTATAGAAGGCATGACTGTTATAGGTCTTCCTGATTCTCATATATTCATCCATATTATTATCCGGGATTATGATGGTCTTCAACAGATAAGGCTCCAGCGCCTCCAAAACACCTGTGTACCGGTCCCGTACCGCCATATCGGCTGGAATCTTCTCCCCCAGGACAAAACATTCCGAATTCGATATCGCCAGATCGATTACCTGCTCATAGGCTCTGCCTCTAGGGTCTGTATACATTCTCATCGTGTCCAGTCTCCATTTCTGTTGGGAGTAGATGCGGCCGCTGACCTTAGCGTAGTGTTTTCACCATCTTGAAATTAACTAACTCTACACCTTTACGTTCAACGATCTGCTGCTGGATCACGCGGTATCCTAAACGTTCAAAAAGTGGCCTGGCAGTTATACTTGCCTCTGTATCCATTTCATTAAGTCCTAACCGCCTTGCTTCAGCTTCAAGGGTGTTCACCAAAGCAGAAGCAACCCCCTGCCGCAGAAAATCCTTATGAACAAAAAGTCTCTCTACATGCCCCTCTTGAGTCATATCAGAAAACCCAACGATTTCACCTTGGATTTCCGCAACATAGGTGAGATTGTGACTCAGAGAGTCTCTCCAAGCCTTCAGCTTGAGCGGCTCTTCCTCTTTGGGTGCCCAGGCATGAAGCTGCTCCCCGGTGTAATCCCATTTGTTCACGGTATGCACGGTTTCGTAGAATATAGAGACGATCTGATTAATATCCTCATCCGTAAATCTTCTTAACTCCATTAGGTATCCTCCTCTACACCCAGAGGGTAATTTGATAGCAAAAAGCCATCTGATTTAAGACGGCCTGCAGTTGCAATATGGGAAAGACACTACCCTAACATCGTTTTCAAATCTATGATTAGAAATACACCCGCTAAGAAAAAAGAAAATACCGCAAGTCTTCTTCTACGATAATGCCTGCATCGAGTCGTTCCATAGTGTCCTCAAGGAGGAACTGATTTACCTGAACCACTATGAAACGAGGGAACAAGCGAAGCAGAGTATTTTCGAGTACATTGAGTTCTTCTACAACGCTCGGTGTATCCATTCCTCTATTGATTCCATCCCCCCCATGGAGTATGAACTGCTTTACCTAAACCAGGCTGCTTAAAATCTGTGTCTACTATCTTGACAGAGGTCCATTTCATCTACGAGTATTTTCCGTATCCATTTTTGCTCATTTATAGAAGGAAATATAAACGGGGAGTCAGCTCAAAAAACTTTTTGGGTTAACAATACTCTAGAACAAGCCAGGTATAATTAATATAAAACTATAAATGAGCAAATTCACTTCCAGTAAACTGTAAAATGCAAAAAAATAGAGACAACGTGCTTTCCTTGTGTTAAAAAGTAGTCACCACAACAGACTTTTTCACGAAGGGGAAATCACAATGTCTCATACCGATATCGTACCCGAACACTCTGCCATTCGCAACTATTTATCACAGCATCATTTACCTCTGTATTTCTCCAAACCGGTTCTGGCTCATGTGGAGACGTATATGGTGGCTGCGACAGCGAAAGGATTTCGTGGAAAAGTCGTTGACATTGCCGAGTATAGTCACTGCCATCGCACATCCCTTGGTCATTTTCTGGCCGAAGGCAAGTGGGATGAAAGGGTGCTGCAACAACGGGTTTGTGTTGAGGCGCTAGCTCAGGTCAAGGTGATCTCCGAGCGGACGGCAGAACCTCTCTTTGTGATTCATGACGATACGATTGCACAGAAGACGAAGCCTTCGTCACAGGCACAGTCTCCCATTGAACTCACGGGCTACCACCACTCCCATTTGCGAGGTAAAGTCGTATTTGGTCATCAACTCCAAGCCACTGTTGTCGCTTGTGCCGACGTATCCTTGATTCATTCGATTGACCTGTACGACAAGAACCAGACGCATCCAGATGGCAAGGTCGTTACGAAAATTGACCGGGTGTGCGATTTGGCGAAGTCCCTGCCTCTTCCGCCTCACGGTGGCTATTGTTTGGTCGATTCTTGGTTTACCTGCCCTCGCGTCATCGATGCATATGCTGCCGCAGGCTACCACTTTATTGGCGCATTGAAAACTAACCGGATTTTGTACCCTCAAGGCATCCGAACTTCAGTACAAGACTTCGCGAAGTACATCCGAAAAGAGGACGTTCGCCTCGTTACCGTGAATGGTTCATCGTACTGGATTTATCGCTATGAAGGAGCACTGAATGGAATAGCGAACGCCGTGGTCTTACTCTGTTGGCCAAAGCAAGCTTTTGGTGAACCGAAAGCGCTGCGCGCTTTTTGTTGTACGGATATCTCACTAGAAACCGAAACGATTGCCACGTACTATGCCAAACGCTGGCCCATTGAAATCTTCTTTCGCCAATCCAAAAACAACTTGGGTTTTGACACCTACCAGGTTCGTTCCGCGAAGGCGTTTATCCGCTTATGGGCGCTCTTGGCCTGGACACATCTGTATTGCACGGTCGGTTTGGGACAACCTAGTCCTTTTGGCGATGGCCTTCGCAGGGTACGAAAGCAGGTCCAGCAGGATCGACTTCGGTATGTCTACGAGTGTGCCCAAAAGGGCATCCCTTTCTATACGGTTTGTGAGCGACTCAGTATTGCTTGAATAGTATTTGGTATTTTCTGTATCCGTTTTTGCTCATTTATAGTATAAAACTATTAATTTACAAGGGAGCTCTGACCTGATGACAACTTCAACATCCATCTTCTTGACTATTCTGCATACAAGTGACATTCACGGTCATCTGTATCCAACGGATTACCGCGAACCCGGAGATAAGCCGCTGGGGCTTGCCAAGCTGTCAACCTTGATTACCAGGGAGAGAATCTTAGATCCTTCATTGATTCTACTGGACAACGGCGATCTTCTGCAAGGTACACCACTCATGTACCATTACACCAAATTTGACCACCGCGGCAAGCACCCGGCAGCACGGGCGCTCTGCGCGCTTCGCTATGACGCTGCCGTGCCCGGCAATCACGAGTTCAATTATGGGCTCGAGCTGCTTGATCAAGTGATGTCTGAATCCGGCTGCCCTTGGCTTTCTGCAAACATCGTAAGCCAAAATGAAGGGCTGCCTGCGTATGGGCTGCCTTACCGCTTATTCGAGTTACCCAATGGGATACGTATCGCAGTACTCGGGGTCACAACGCATTATATTCCAAACTGGGAGAATCCAGCTAATATAGCTGGACTGGAATTCAAGGACGCTCTTGAGACTGCTCAGAGCTGGATCCACCATATCCGGAAGAACGAACACCCCGACGCGCTTGTGGTCTCTTACCACGGCGGCTTCGAGCGTGATCCGCTGACTGGCGATCCGACAGAGCCGCTGACTGGAGAGAATCAAGGCTACGCGATGTGCGAGCAGCTGACCGGTATGGATGTCCTGCTCACCGGGCACCAGCACCGACTGCTTGCCGGAGTACTTAACGGCGTCGCTATTGCCCAGCCCGGAAGTGCCGGTCAGGCTATAACTAAGACTCTGCTGGAGTTCGCACCATTACCGGGGGAGTGCTGGACACTGCAAAGCAAAAACACTCAGCTGTTGATGGTCGACGAGACGGTGAACGCCGACGAGGAATTGCTCGCCCTGTTCTCGGAGGATGAAGCCGCAACTCAGAAGTGGCTCGATCAACCGATCGGCAAAACGGAGGGGGATCTGTCGATATCCGATCCTTTCACTGCCCGGATGGCTGATCACCCGTTCACTGAATTCATTAACCGGGTCCAGATGGCTGTGACTGGCGCCGGGATTTCCTGTGCAGCGATCTTCACCAATGAAGCTAGGGGTTTCAGTGAGAATATTACCATGCGTGACATCGTATCCAATTATATCTATCCCAATACGCTCAAGGTCGTCCGTCTCAGCGGCCGGGATATCCGTGAGGCGCTGGAGCAGAACGCCCGCTACTTTGAGCCTGATCAGACACGGGGAGGCCTGCGGGTGTCGCGTGAGTATCTGGAACCCAAGCCACAGCATTTCAACTACGATATGTGGGAAGGCATTGAATACATATTGGATGTCTCTAAACCCGCCGGGCAGCGGGTTGTCAAGCTTGAACGGGATGGTGTGCCCCTGGATCCGGACAACAGCTTCGATGTGGTCATGAATAGCTACCGCGCAGGCGGAGGAGGCAATTTCGATATGCTGAAAGGAAAACCTGTCGTACAAGAGATACCTACAGATATGACAGAAATTCTCGCTGAGTATATCCTGGATCAGGGCATTATATCTTCCATATGTGATAATAACTGGAAAGTGATCTATTGAAATATAGCTTGTACAACCTAAAGACGAAGAGCTGCCACATTCCGGGCTGCTCTTCGTCTTTTGCTGTTAGATAAGCTGAACTTAAGAATGATGGACAGCTGATTGGCGAATCCCGTGTGGGCTAAGGGTTACCGCCAATGCAGCAGGTTGAATTCTTAAGCTCACTCTATATGGTCTGTTTATCGGATGACAGTTACCTTGATCGTATCGCTGGAAGTCACTCCCGCCGAGTTGACCAGCTCCGCCCGGTATTCGTACACCCCGGCAGCGCGTCCGCTGATGGCGCTCGCTGCGCTTTGCGCCGAAGGCGTATGGGCGTTCAGTGGCTGAGAGTCAATAAGCTGCCCGTTCTCATATAGGCGGTACTCCGTGGCGTTGGTCCCCCACCACAGATTCATCGACACCTTATAGGAGCCGTCTTCGTCCCAGTTATCTTGGGACAGCACCGGCTTGCCCGGAGCAGAGTCGCTGATGTTGACCGTAAGCGGATTGCTTTTGGTCGAGCCATATATATTGGTCAGCTCAGCAGTGTACACATAGGTGCCTTTCACTTTGCCGTGAAGCTCTGTACTTGCCGTCTGGGCGGCCGGTGATACATCCTTCAGCGTCTTTGAATCAATTAATGTACCGTTCTCATAGAGCTTGTAGCTCGTGCCGTTATTGCCCCACCAGAGGTTCATGGTGACCGTATAGTTACCGTCACTAAGTCCGTAAGCATAACCGCTGTTGGAGGACAGTACCGCTTGTCCCGGCACACCGGTTGCCAGCACCTGGCCGCCTGTAACCTTGAACGTATAGCTCTTCTCCACTGTATTGCCGGCGGCATCGTTCACAGTGTATTTCACGGTGTGCGAACCGGCGCCTAAATCAGAGGCGCTCAGGATCTGGCCTTCAGCAATCGGTTTCCCATCCAATACAAGCTCTTTCGAGGCAACCCCTGACAGGATATCATCAGCAGTCAGTTCAAAGCTAAGCTGCGCTCCTTCTTCCACATCTCTTACCTCATGGCCGGATTCCTTCAGTTCGGCAACCGGTGGAGCCGTATCTATATTAAGGTTCAGTGTCTTGGTATCTTCCACCTTGCCTTTTACCGGTACAGCATGGTAAGTCAGTGTATGCCGTCCGTCCTCCTTCAGGTCCACAGGTGTACTGTACACAGTTTCCTTACTGCCGTTCAGTGAGTAGTAGACATCAGCTGTATCTGAATTCACCTTCAGGCTAATCTTAATCGGCTGGTTTAACCAGCCGGAAGCATTAGGTTCAGCCGACAGCGCTGCTGATGTTATCGGGGCTGCCGTCTCTTCCGCAATGGTGAAATCATAGAGACTTCTTGGCTTGAGCTGATAGATGCCTTTAAAAATCGCGGAAACACCTGTGATATTGAGCTTCTGCCCCTCTGTATAAGGGAAACTGTCCTTGGTGATGCCCGTCCGGACATCCACGCGCACATGATTGCTTGTCCCGTCATCGTTAATAGCATCGAATTCAAAGGAACCGCTTGGCGTAGCGCTGATCAAGTTCGTCACTGTCACACCATTTAGTTGAAGCAATTGACCTTGGTTGGCATCATTCACCGAGACCGCCGTAACCGGCAGCGGCAGTTCCGCTGTGCCGGTCTTCGCAATCTGCACAACTTCAGACAGCTCAAGCTCTGTATTGTATAGCGCCGTGGACGCTGTTACCTTGATCCTATCGCCGGCGTGGAAGCCGCTCTGACTCTGAAAGACATATACCCCGCCAGTCCCATCCTGCAGATAGAAGGACTGTCCTCCGAAAATACCCGGTTCGGTCGTCACGGTTCCTTCCACTGTCACTAATGATCCGGTTGCCTTAGCCCGGGAGTCTCCGATGGAGATGGTGGCCGGAATCGGATCTTCTTCCGCCGGAAGCGGCTCAGCGGGAACATTGCCCAGCGTGACCGATTCAGTCTTGAGGTTAGTGCTGTTCTGGCGCAGGCGCAGATTGGATGCAGCTGTGGTGCCTGGTTTGATCTGTACCGTCAGGTCCTTGTAGGCATGACCATTCAGATCAGCTGTCAGATTAAATGAGGCGCTGTAGCCGTAGGAGCTTGGCCAGCTGCCATCGCTGTTCTGAATCTTGGCGATCTGGGTGCCACCGCTTACCTGATAGACGCCTACCTGGAAGCCGGATACGCTTGTGCCTGCCGGAAGATTATCCGCACTCACCCGGATCTGGAAATTCTGCGCATTCGGCAGCACCGACTGGTGCGTGAAGTTGTAAACCGCGCTTGCGGTAGCAGCCGGTCCGCCATAGGCTCCTGCTCTGAAGGTGCTGCGGTCATACCATTTGTAGCCGGCATTCGGCTCGGCCCAAGGCTCAGGCTGCGGCTCGGTAGATAGTGCCGGCTCCTCGAACGACAGCAGCTTCGTCGGCTGATCCAGCGTGAGGCCGTTCAACTGGGTGAAGTCCGTATAGCTCTCCTGCTCGGCGAGCCAGTTCACGGTGTTAACAAGCAGCGCGGCATCGTCCACTTCCTTGAAGCCGTCGTAAGTTGTTTTCTTG
>CAKMKL010000263.1 GCA_927443375.1 uncultured Paenibacillus sp.
ATGGCAATGTAGGTGAGCTTCTTGGAACGCCGGACTATGTTGCCGAAGACGGTGATGTGTATATCCGGGGCAGCGCTGCACTGAAGATTTACCGCAATGGGAATTCCGGTGAATGGGATGGAATTGACTTATTTGATGCGAACGCATCATGAGGTGTTTCACACGCTCCTGGTGAGGTTAATAAACTATCAGTTGTCTTTAAAGAGACAAACCTCACAAATCTAAGCGTAAGGAGCGTGATCTCATGAGTTTAATCGGTGCACAGTCGTATGCCAAGCTTTTGGAAAACGGTGTTCAGGCGATAGAAGAGGTGAACCGGCTGCGCAGCAGCGGCTATACGAAGGATAACATTTATGTTATTAGTCACGATCAGGACCGTGAAACTCGTATTGTTGATGCGGCGGACATCAATGAGGTCGGCTTAAGCGAAGAAGGGTTATTTGGCGCGATTGCCAATCTCTTCCGTTCGCGAGGAGATGCCTTGCGTTTCAAAATTACAGCGTTAGGCTTTAGCAGCGCAGAGGCTACCTTCTACGAGAAAGAGCTGGATTTGGGTAAGGTTCTTGTGATCGCCAAAAAAAACCCACAATAACGCCGGTTTCCGGCATGCCGGATCTATAGCACAATAGCGTAACCTCCAGCCCCACTAAAATGTAGTGGGGCTGGAGGTTACTTTGTTGAATAAGGAAACACTCATTAACTTATTTGCCAATTTATTCAATGTTGGAAAGAGGCCGTTTAAATATCGTATCATAGAGTGATAGACTGCTATGGATTGTTACGGAAGTACTACTATTCGTGCGAGGTGAAGGGGTTTGAAAATATTAATCGTAGATGACAATCCGACTAACGTAATTATTATCCGTGAAATCCTGAAAAAAGAAGATTACCGGAATTTTATAACGGCTTCGTCCGCTAAAGAGATGCTAAAACTGCTGGGGATCGGTGCCGAAGGTGAGAACGGACGTCAGCGTGCTTCAGACATTGACCTGATTTTACTGGATATGATGATGCCGGAGATGGATGGGATCGAGGCTTGCCGGGTAGTCCAGCAGTATGATCATTTAAAAGACATTCCAATTATTATGGTTACCGCCGTGGGGGACTCCAAAAAATTGGCAGAAGCTCTTGATGCAGGTGCTGTTGATTATGTTACGAAACCGATAAATAAGGTGGAGCTGATGGCCCGCATCCGGCTGGCGCTCCGTTTGAAGCGGGAGAAGGATTGGCATAAGGAGCGGGATCAGCGGATACAGGATGAGCTGAAGCTGGCTGCGCTTGTTCAGAATGCGGTGCTAAGCCTGCCGGTTATGGACGAGACCTTTGAAGTTCATGCGATCTATCAGCCTTCTTTTGAACTGGCCGGTGACTTATATGCCTGGTATCCGCTCGGAGACGGCAGATATGCCGTGATTCTGCTCGATATGATGGGGCACGGGATCTCCTCGTCGCTTTTCTGTATGTTCCTGGCCTCTGTGCTTAAAGATACAGTAACTACGTATGTGGAACCGGAAAAGGTGATCCAGGAGCTGAACCGCCGCTTCAACCAGCTATATATCGAGAAGCAGCTGGTCCAGTATTATTTTACGGCGATTTATCTTGTTATTGATACCCGGATGAAGCGCATTGATTATGTGAATGCCGGCCATCCTCCTGCACTGTTCTTCGAAGGAGAAACTAAGCAGCCGGTTCTCTTGGAGAGCAATTGCCACCCTGTCGGTTTATTTGACCGTATTGACATTCTGCCCCAGAGTCTCAGCTTTGAAGAGGAAGGGCATTTAGTGCTGTATACTGACGGGCTGCTGGAAATGGCTGAGGGGGAACAGGAAGATCAGCTGAGGTTTATGACGGAGCATTTGAACGGAGGGCATGAGTGGCGGGAGGAGGCTATGCGTGATGTTTTTTTCATAGAGGACTCTAACCAGGAGCGCGATGACGACAAGTGCCTGGTATGGATCTCGCTTAAGGAAGGAACGGATAACGAATGAAGATCAAGGCCAAACTGCTGATAGGATTCAGTGCGATGCTGGCCATCATGCTGGCATTGACACTGATTGGATATAATCGGCTTAACTATATGAGTAATCAGCTGGAAAGTTTCCAGGCCAGGGAAAGCAAAGGACGCTCTACTTTGGGGCTGCGCGGTGAAGTGAATGATATGGCGCGTATTCTGACAACATCGATGCTTAATGAAAATACAATGTCTGTTGATGTCCAGCAAACTGAAATTAAGAATAAGATCATTAATGCAGACGTCTATCTGAAAGTCTTGCAATCCTCGGAGAGCTCGGCACAAGAGCTGGAACTGCTGAACCGGATTCAGAGTGCATATACCGCTTATCTGAACTACCAGAATAAGGCGCTTGAAATGCTCAAGGCCGGATACTTCCAGAATGCAAATACTTACCGCAATGCCGAGGGGCAAGCGATTCAGGAAGAGGCGCTGGATAGCCTGAATGCACTGGCGAATTATAATGCCAACCGGTTGAATGAGGAAACAGCTGTCGCCCAGAAGGCTTATGAACGATCAGTTCAGATGGTAACCCTAATTATGATTACCGGGTTGCTGCTTGGTTTGGGAGTTATCCTGTGGGTGATTCCGAGTCTTACGCGCGGACTTAATGTGGTGTCCATGATGATTACCAGCTTTGGTAATGGTAAGATGCGGGCGATCCGCCGGATCAAGGTGGCTTCCCAGGATGAAATCGGTGAGGTAGCCCGTGTATTTCAGCGGATGGCTGAGGATATTGAACAGAAGCAGCAGCTGGAGAAGGCTTATTCCCAGGCGCAAAGTGACCAGGCTTGGCTGAATGCCAATATTGCCCGGGTGACCGATCTGCTGCGCGGCGTCAGTTCGCTTGATCGGGTCTCACAGACTTTCATTAGTGAATTCACGCCTGTGCTTGGAGCCCAGTTTGGGGCGGTCTACCTGAAAAACAAAGAGAATCCTGATCTGCTCACGGCTACAGGCTACTACGGCGGTGAGGCCGGGATCAAGGTGAAGGCAAGCTTTGAAATAGGCCAGGGTCTTGTCGGGCAAAGCGCCCTGGACAAGAAGGTGATTAAGCTGAACCAGGCACCGGATGATTATATTTCCGTATCCTCTGGCTTCGGCGAATCCCGTCCTGACCATATTTCAATTTATCCTCTGCTTTTTGAGGATGAGCTTCTTGGTGTAATCGAATTTGCGTCTTTTACACCGTTTACTGTACTTCACAGTGAGCTCTTGCATCAGCTTGCCAATAATCTCGGTATCATCCTGAACAATATTAACCGCCGGATGGTGGTTGAAGAATTGCTGCGGGAATCTCAGTCGCTTACAGAGGAACTGCAATGCCAGGCGGAGGAGCTTCAGACTCAGCAGGAGGAACTGCGCCGTTCCAATGAGAACCTTGAGGAACAGACGGATGCGCTTAAGCGCTCCGAAGAGCTGCTGCAGCGGCAGCAGGGGGAACTGGAACACTTCAACACCGAGCTGGTCTCCAAAACCCGGGCGCTTGAGGAGCAGGTTCAGGAGGTAGAGGAGAAGAAGGACGAAATTGAACACGCCCGTGTCCAGCTGGAGAGGCAAGCCATGCAGCTTGCCATTACAAGTAAATATAAGTCGGAGTTCCTGGCGAACATGTCCCATGAGCTGCGGACCCCGCTGAACAGCCTGCTCATTCTTTCGCAGCTTCTCACGGAGAACAAAGAAGGAAATCTGTCGGAGAAACAGGTGGAATTTGCACAAACCATCTATATGTCGGGCGCCGATCTCCTGAAGATGATTGATGAAATTCTGGATCTGTCCAAGGTCGAAGCCGGGAAAATGGAGCTGAATTACGAAGAAATTCCGCTGACTGAGCTTAAAGTTTTCGTGAAGCAGAATTTCGCCCCACAAGCGCTTAAGAAGGGGCTGTCGCTCCGGCTGTCCTTCGAGGAGCCTCTGCCGGACAATTTATTTACGGATAGTCATCGACTTAAGCAGATTTTGCGCAATCTGCTGTCGAATGCCTTTAAATTTACGAGTGAAGGATTCGTGGAATTCTCGGTTAGCCGTGCAGAGCCTGACCGGCTGCCTGCCTATCTGCCATCCGAATTCGATTATGTTGCTATTGCCGTGAAGGACAGCGGCATAGGGATCCCTTCCGACAAAATGGAGATTGTATTCGAAGCGTTCCAGCAGGTGGATGGTACAACCAGCCGCAAATATGGCGGAACGGGCCTGGGCTTGTCGATCAGCCGCGAATTAGCCCGTTTAATGGGTGGGGCCATCGGGCTGGAGTCGCGTGAAGGACAGGGAAGCAGCTTTACCCTGTATCTGCCTGTCAAAGGGCACTTCAGTCTTCTTCCGGGAGCTGTAGAGGCTGCAGTAGCCAAAGAAGCGGCAACGCTGGCCGAATATGTGGGGGAACTGCTTCCGGTGAAGACCGGGGATGTTATTCCGGCTCCGCTGTCACCTGTCAGCCTGGAAGATGACCGTGAAGGGTTGGGTGCTGAAGATAAAGTCATCCTGATCATTGAGGATGATGTGAGCTTCGCTAAAATCCTGCTTGAAATGGCCCGCGGCCGCGGCTTTAAGGGGCTGGTTGCCCTGCAGGGAGATATAGGCCTGCAATTGGCCAAGTCTTTTTTGCCAGATGCGATTATCCTGGATATCCAGCTTCCGGTTATGGACGGATGGTCGATTCTGCACGAGCTCAAAGGCGCGTCACAGACACGTCATATTCCTGTGCACGTAATCTCCGTCAATGATGAGGTGAAGCAGGGGCTGATGATGGGAGCTATGGCCTATTTACGAAAGCCTTCCTCCAGACAAGCGCTGGACCGTGCCTTCTCGCAAATTGAGAACTACACTGCCAGCACTCTGAAGCATCTGCTGATTGTGGAGGATGATGAAATTCAGCGCCGGTCCATTATGGAGCTTATCGGACATGATGATGTCGCCATCACGGCGGTATCCACAGGACAAGAGGCGCTGAGTGAGCTACGCAAGCAGAGATATGACTGTATGGTGCTTGACCTTATGCTGGAGGATATGACCGGCTTTGAGCTGCTGGATCAGATCCGTGATGATGAAGAGTTGAATGACTTACCGATCATTATTTATACAGGCAAGGATCTGGACAGCAAAGAGGAGACAAGACTGCGCAAGTATGCGGAATCCATTATCATCAAGGATGTACGCTCGCCCGAAAGACTTTTGGATGAGACTACCTTGTTCCTCCACCGCGTGGAAGCTAATCTTCCGGAAGATAAGCGTAAAATTCTGCAAAAGCTGCACAATAAGGAGGAACTGTTCGACGGTAAAAAAATTCTGCTCGTAGATGATGATATCCGCAACGTTTTTGCCCTCTCCAGCGTGCTTGAAGGGTATCATATGGAGGTGAAGTTTGCTGAGAACGGCCGGGAGGCGCTGGATATGATGATAGAGCAGAATGATTTTGATCTGGTTCTTATGGATATGATGATGCCGGAAATGGACGGTTACGAGGCGATGCGCCGGATCCGGGAAATGCCGCAGTATCAAAAATTGCCGATTATCGCCCTCACAGCCAAAGCCATGAAGGAAGACCGGGCCAAGTGTATTGAAGCCGGAGCCTCCGATTATATGAAGAAACCGATCAGTACAGACCAGCTTCTTTCACTAATGAGGGTATGGCTGTATTCGTAAGTGTAAAATTGGGGTAATAGCATTACAGCAAGAGCAATTCACCAGTCCGGAAATAAGGCCGTGATCAAGGAAGCAGGGATAACAATGACAGCGATGGAACGGGGATATGAAGAGCAGGCTGAGAGCGCGGGAAGCAAACAGGAGCTGGAGCAGATTGAAATTGAGCTGCTTCTGGACGGTGTTCACCGCTTGTATGGATATGATTTCAGAAATTATGCGCTGCCGTCCTTGAAACGGCGCATCTGGTATCATGTTCATGCTGAGAATGTTTCAAGCATCTCTGCTCTGCAGGAGAAAGTGCTGCATGACCGTGCCTGCTTCGAGCGCTTCGTTTACAGCCTTTCTATTCCTGTCACGGAGATGTTCCGTGATCCTGGCCTTTTCTTGACCTTCCGCCAGAAGGTAATACCACTGCTGAGAACCTATCCGTACATCCGAATCTGGCATGCGGGCTGCTCTACAGGCGAAGAGGTGTACTCGATGGCGATTCTGCTGCATGAGGAAGGCCTCTACGACAAGGCGCGTATTTATGCGACCGATATGAATGCCCGCTCCCTGCAGCAAGCCAAAGAAGGCGTTTATGAGATCGGCAAGATGAAGCAGTATACTAAGAATTATATGGAGGCGGGGGGAACCCGCGCGTTCTCTGAATACTATACAGCGAAATACAATTCAGTGATTCTGCAGCCTTACTTGCGCAAAAATATTATTTTTGCGGAGCATAATTTGGCGACAGACACTTCATTTAATGAATTCAATGTTATCTTTTGCCGCAATGTTATGATTTATTTCAATGATGAGCTCCGCGACCATGTGCATGGCTTGTTCCATGAGAGCCTCAGCCGGTTCGGAGTGCTAGTGCTCGGTTCCAAGGAATCTATACATTTTACCAGGTTTAGCAACAGCTATGAGCCCCTGGACAGAGTAGAAAAAATCTACCGTAAAAATCAGTAACGGGATAGGAGGGGCCTATGGGGGTTCAAGAACCAATTCATATACTGCTCGTTGACGACCGTCCTGAAAATCTGCTGGCACTGGAAGCAGTGCTTGAGAGTCAGCATTATAAGCTTGTCAAAGCAAATTCCGGTGAAGAAGCACTGCGGAGTGTATTACGATATGAGTTCGCAGTGATTGTACTGGACGTACAGATGCCAGGCATGGATGGAATTGAAACCGCCAAATTAATTAAAGCCAGGGAGAAGACGAAGGATATTCCGATTATCTTCATTTCCGCAAACAGCAAAGAAGCAGAGCATTTGTTTGCCGGATATTCTGCCGGTGCAATTGATTATATGGTCAAACCCTTCATCCCGCAGATTTTGAAGTCCAAAATTGAGGGTTTCGTCAATATGCATATTACGAACAAAAAGCATCAGATGCAGTCAATGCTGCTGCAGCAAAAAACACAGGAACTGGAAAAAATCAACGGTGAGCTGATCAAAGCTAAGGAGGCCGCAGAAATTGCCGCCAATGCCAAGACTGAATTTCTTGCCATGATGAGCCATGAAATCCGCACGCCGATGAACGGTGTCGTCGGCATGATCGACCTGCTGATGGAGACCGAGCTGGCTCCGGACCAAAAAGAGTACACCGAAATCATCCGTAGGAGTGCCGACACGCTTATTACCGTAATCAACGATATTCTTGATTTTACAAAAATGGAATCAGGGAAAATGGAAATGGAGGAGCAGCTGTTTGATCTCCAGACCACCATCCAGGAGGTATTCAGCCTGTTCTCTGCGGAATCCGGCAAAAAGAATCTGGAGCTGGCTTATTTCGTGGACCAGAGCCTGCCAAGGCTGATTTACGGGGATATGGCCCGCCTGCGGCAGGTTCTTATGAATCTTATTGCCAATGCGGTTAAATTCACCCACCATGGAGGTGTATATCTGGTTGCCTCCAGGCTTCCTTCCACCGACCATAAGGTAATAATAGAATTTACGGTTAAGGATACCGGAATCGGGATTTCGCCGGAGAAATGGGACCGTCTGTTCCAGCCCTTCTCCCAGCTGGATTCTTCCATGACACGCAAGTACGGGGGAACCGGACTTGGACTTGCGATTTGTAAGTCTCTGGTCGAGATGATGGGCGGTGAGATTCGCGTAGAATCCATGGAGGAGAAGGGTGCAACCTTTGTGTTTACCATTCAGGCGTCGATGCCTGAGGATGAGCTCGCCAGAGGTTTTCAAGTGGAAGAGCCGTATGATGCAGTTCAAAACTCGAAAGCGCGGAAGAAAGCCCTTGTCGTGGATGATCATCCGATTAATCAGCGCCTCATGGTCAGCATGCTGGACAAGCTGGGATATGACTCCGATGTCGCTGAGGACGGCAGCCAGGCAGTGGATCTGGCACTGCAGAATGCCTATGAATTCATATTTATGGACCTGCAGATGCCGGTGATGGACGGGCTTACAGCGACCGCCAGAATACGCGCTGGCAGCGGGGGGTCTGCTGAGAAGGCAGTAATTATCGCTATGACGGCAAATGTCATGGAGGGCATTCAGAGCCGCTGTAAGGCGGCGGGGATGGACGGATATATTAGCAAACCGCTTAAGCTGGGCAGCATAAAGCAAATGATCATCCGGTATGCTCCCCATGGCAGCCCGACTATAGAACGTAACGCATCCCTTTTTTAGCGGACATCCAGAAATTACCTTATAGCAGGATGTTCGTTTTTTGTTTCAACACTAGACCTTTAGGGTTATTGGTAAAGAAAACACTTAATCAGGAGAGATTGTCTATGAATACACATAAAAGCGAAAAGTTCCACGCAAAGACCCAAACTGAAGGCAATGTTTGTACGGTTTATCTGATTGGAGAACTCGACTTATCCGTCGCTCCGGATTTCCGTCTGGTGATGGAGCCGCTTGTGGGAGATACGGGGCTTGATCTCGTTATTAATTTACAAGACTTGAGATATATCGACAGCACCGGTATTGGGATTTTGCTCTCGATCCTCAAAGCAAGACATGGCATGGATGTGAAGTTTTCGGTCGAAGAAGTACCGCCGCAAATTCAAAAATTGTTTGATATGACCGGCATTTCCAAGTTTTTTGCCCCCCAAGAGAATTCCCACTAGGAAAGGATCGAACTAAGAATGAGTGATGACGTGCAAAAAGTAGTTCTTCAGTTACCCGCCAGCGCAGAATATGTCGATATCGTCAGACTGAATTTATATGGAATTGCCTCGAAGATGGGCTTTACCTATGAGGACATTGAGGATATGAAAGTAGCCGTTTCGGAAGCCTGTAACAACTCCGTGCTGTATGCTTACGGTCAGGAAGACGGGCTTGTTGATGTGATTTTTGAAGTAGGACCAAGTGCCTTATCCATTACAGTCAAAGATGAAGGGGAGAGCTTTGACGGAATGGATACACCTGAAGCACGCATGACGCTGCATGATAAAGAGCTAAATGATGTTGAGGTAGGCGGACTGGGCTTTTATCTTATGCAGGCACTCATGGATGACGTTAGCGTCGTGAATGAAGCAGGGAGAGGGACAGTCGTTACCCTGACTAAGCGGCTTAATTTCAGCGAGGAGAAAGTATGAGTGATAAAGTGACTCCCCCAGAGTCCATGAATGAAGCGATAAGCCTGATCTGGGAATACCAGCAGACCAAAGATAATGAAATTGCCACCGTACTGATCCGTAAATACGAACCGATGGTAAAGATGGCTGCCGGCAAAATTGCCCGCAACCGTCCGGATCTATATGAAGATCTGTACCAGGTAGGACAGATGGCGCTAATTAGACTGCTTCAGCAATATGACATCAGTCTGGGAATTCCCTTCGAACCTTATGCGATGAAAAGCATGATTGGGCATATGAAGAATTTCCTGCGGGATAAATCCTGGTACATACAGGTTCCAAGACGGATTAAAGAAAAGGGGGCACTTGTTCAGCAGGCCATCGATGAGCTAACCATCAGACTGGAACGTTCCCCTGCTGTAGAAGAAATTGCTCATTATCTGGATCTCACCGTTGAAGAAACTGTGGAAGTGCTGGCCGGGCGGGAATGTTATCATTATGTATCGCTCGATTCCCCTCTCTCGCAAGAGGAAACAGGTGCCACACTTGGCGAGCTGATCAGCTCGGATGCCAACGATTACGAAACGGTGGAGAAACGTATGGATCTCCAGCAGGCGCTGGGCCAGCTTAAGGAACAGGAGCAACAGGTGCTGCTGCTGGCTTTCCAGGATGGTCAATCCCAGCGCGCTATCGCCCAGAAGCTGGGTGTCTCGCAAATGAGTGTATCGCGCATCCAGAAGCGGGCTACAGAGAAGCTGAAACAGATCATGGCGAACTCTTCCTATTGATTCTTATCGTTAGTCCTCAAGATTAGGACATGCCTATCCTTCCGGATCAGGCATGTCCTTATTTGTGTACGTTCAATTCTTCCTGGCATAGCTATTCCCCCCGCTTGCAGTCCGTGCTGTTATCGGGCTGTAAGCGGGGGGAACCAGGTCATGGAGGTCAGCTGTTCGCATCAATATACTTTTTAATTTCTCCAAGGTATTCGCCAATGACAGGTACATCCAGGAACAGGCTGAGAATGTAGCCGAGTAAACCCAGAATGACAAAGGTACCGAGCGATAATCCCAGACCTCTGGATATGCCAGCCATGAGATTGGTAATAATCCTTTTTTTTTGGGTCCGTATAATTCTCAAGGATATCCTTGAATTCCGATTTCTCCAGTGAGTCCGCGATCTTATCCAGCCGCTCGTTTAGACGCTTGACCTCATGCCGCAATTCGAAGGGATGCTCATCGACTTCGTATGCTTTGGTCTTGCTGCCGGCATCTCCCATAAGATATCCCCGCTTTCTTTAGCCTGCAAGGCTTTGATAAAAATGCAGCTTCATTCCTGAGCGATGAAGCTGCATTGTGCATAAGAACAGCCAGCTGCGGTGAGCTGGCTGTTCTCAAATTTAAATTGAGCCCAAAGTCACAGCAGTTTAATAGGAAGACTTGTAGGAGGCTTTAACTTCCTCTTTGGCATCCTTAGCATCATCTGCAACCTCTTTGGAAGAGTTTGTGGCTTCTTCGGCCACATCGGCGGAAGCATCTTTGACATCGGAAGCGACATCACTGGACGCTTCGGATATATTGTCACCGATTTTTTTGCCGGTTTCCTGCAAGGTAGCCGCGATTTGCTGTTTGCTGTCGCTCACGGTGGTAATGATATCGGAGGCTTTTGCAGATACCGTGCTTGCCAGATCCGTGGCCTTTTCTCCGACAGTAGTGGCAATAGACTTGGTTTTGTCGGTTACGACACCAGCAACTTCCTTGGTTTTGTCAGTAGCCAGCGTGATCTTTTCAGACAAGTCACTGCGCATTTCACGGCCGGGCTTAGGTGCGAACAACAGCGCTGCTGCGGCTCCGAGCAACCCTCCGATAAAGATACCTTTGAAAAAAGTGCTTCCGCTTTCTACCGGGAATTCTGTCTCTGCTTTATTCATCACCAATCACTCCTCATTCAAATATGGGGTTCAGGATGGCCTGAAGTTCTTACTTCGTATATAAACGTTGAGGTATAGGCTGAAACAGTATAGCAGTATAGGAAAGATTACCCAAGCATAGAGGAGGATCAGAGAATAAATAGAGGCTGTTGTCATGTGAACAGCGGTATTTCGGACTTTACAAAATATGCGGATAGCAGATTATGTTCCTCCAATAAACGTCTTCAAGACCTATAACACTGAGAATGAGTTTTGCTGGAATATTATTGAAAATACAATGATTGACGAAGAAGTGAAGGGGGTAAGAAATACATAATCAAAGCGCCTATCACCCTAGAAAACGGGGAGGAAGCTCCCTTATTTAAGAATAAGGTTACTCACATCTTTGGAGGTGCAAAGTTATGATTAAAGTAGTCACATCAGCAGAGCGCCACACTTCGAATAGAGAATGGATACACAGCGAGTTCAGCTTTTCGTTTGCCGATTATGATGATCCCAGCAATGCTCACTTTGGCCTACTTCTGGCCCATAATGATAATGAGCTGAAGCCGGAGCAAGGGATGCATGAACATCCGCATCATGATCTGGAGATCATCACTTATGTTGTTTCCGGGGTGCTGAAACATCAGGATGATCTCGGCAATCATGCGGATCTTCAGGCAGGCAGCGTGCAGGTCATGAGTGCAGGGACGGGGATTAATCATTCGGAAACCAACCCGTCGGCCAGTGAAGATGTACGATTCCTGCAGATCTGGCTGCTTCCGGACCGCCCGGGGCTTCCGCCGACCTGGGATGCGAAATTTTATCCCCGTGAAATGAAAATCAATACGATGCTGCCGGTGGCTTCGGGAAAGGATGCAGAAGGCGCACTTGAGCTGGGAGAGGACGTCACAATTTACCTGTCTGTACTTGAGACGAACAGGGAAATTCATTACCCGCAGGTGGAGGATAGGCGCACACATATTTATCTGATCTCCGGCCATCTGGAGGTAAGCTGCAGCGAAGGGATTTTCAATCTGCAGCCGGGCGATGCCGCCCGTATCCGCAAAAGCTGTGATCTGACCCTGAAAGGTACCAGCAGCGAAAGTGAAGCGGAGTTTCTCCTGGTCGATCTTCCATAAGGATGAACAAATAGTCTTATTAACAGCGAAGAAGCTCCCCGCCTTATGACCATCCAGCGGATGGATTCGTAAGGCGGGGAGCTCCTGTTCATATCAGGGGTGCTTATTTGTGCCGAAGGCGGCCAAGCTCGGAAACAAGCGCCTCCACCTGGGAGATGCTTAGCCTGTCACTGCCCATGGCTACCTCATAAATATCAACAATATCCTCATAATTGTCTACCGAGAAAGCGGATGCCTGCATGGCTGCCGCGCTGGCCATTTTGAGCTTGCTCTTGATGCCCTCGATCATATATTCCACATTTTCCTGGCTGGGCTGTGTTAAATCCATGGAGTGCA
>CAKMKL010000264.1 GCA_927443375.1 uncultured Paenibacillus sp.
AATCGTACCCTGGTGACGGTCAAAATGATTACGCTTCCAACAAGCTGTCTGTCGAACAGGAATGGGCAGACAATTCAACAACCGCAGGGCAGCCAACCTCAAATAATGCTTTTCTGATCGGCAATACGTATCATGCTCCGGATTATTCAATGAAATCAGGCATGGATGTCATCGATTTCCCGATGCACTGGGCATTCAAATCTGCGCAGGAGGCCTTCAGCATGCGTAGCGGTGATCAGTACTATAACGATGCTACCTGGAATGTGACCTATGTGGACTCCCATGACTATGCACCTGACCAGGCACCGGAGAATCAAAGATTCGCCGGCACGCAGGACACTTGGGCCGAGAATCTGGCGCTGATGTTCACCTTCCGGGGCATCCCGGCCATCTTTTATGGATCCGAAATCGAATTCCAAAAAGGCAAAGTAATCGATCCGGGCCCGAATGCGCCGCTCAGCGCAACCGGACGTGCATACTATGGCGACCACATTGAAGGCAGTGTAACGGTTCAGGATTTCGGAAAATATACAAACGCAACCGGTACGCTTGCTGAATCACTCAATTATCCGCTGGCCAAGCACATCCGGCAGCTTAATCTGATCCGTAGAGCTGTGCCGGCGCTGCAAAAAGGCCAATATTCCACGGAGAACGTAAGCGGTGAATTAGCTTTTAAAAGAAGATATACAGATACCTCCAAAGGGATAGACAGCTTTGCGCTTGTCACGATCTCGGGCAATGCCACATTTAGCGGTATTCCGAACGGAATCTATGTGGATGCAGTGACAGGTGACAGTAAGACGGTTACAAACGGCACAATTACATTGACCTGCTCCGGTAAAGGGAATGCACGGGTGTATGTTTTAAATGGCAGCGGCGGAATGGGTGAAACTGGAACGTATTTGAAATAAGATTAATACTATAAAAGAGACAGCAAAGCAGCAATCACTCTGCCTATCAGGGTATTTGCTGCTTTGATTTATTTAGGCGCTCCAAATGGTACAGAGAACTGCTGCATGGTAAAATAGATTCGACAACATACAGAGAAGAGTGAAATGATGCGGATAGGATTTTTTGATTCCGGGATCGGCGGTATGACTGTACTTCATCAAGCATTACGGCTTCTGCCTAATGAGGATTACATCTTTTATGCAGATACCGTGCATCTGCCTTACGGGGAGAAACCCAAGGAAGAAGTCAAAGACTATATCATTAATGCCGTTGATTTTATTGCTGCGCAGGGTGTAAAGGCTCTGGTAATTGCTTGTAATACTGCGACCAGTATTGCGATAGATGAACTCCGGGAGAAATATGATTTTCCGATTCTGGGTATAGAACCTGCCGTCAAACCCGCTGTGCAAAAGTGGGAGGTTAACCGAAAAAAAGTGCTGGTGCTGGCAACGAACCTTACGCTGAAAGAGGAGAAATTCAATAATCTGGTGAAACGTCTGGATCATCAGGATATCGTCGACTGTCTGGCGCTTCCGGGACTGGTAGAGTTTGCTGAGAAGTATGAGTTTAACGAAAAGAAGGTTATCGGTTATCTGAAGGAAGAGTTATCCCGGTTTGATTTATGCCGGTACGGGACTGTTGTATTAGGTTGTACGCATTTTCCATATTTCACTAATGAGCTGCGAAAGCTGTTTCCTGACAACACAGATATTATTTCAGGCAGTGTTGGAACCGCGAAAAACTTGAAACGGATTCTTGAAGCGAGCGAGCAGCTGGATCATGGCACGGGAGATATTATTTTTTTTAAATCCGGTTACAGAGTAGAAGATGAAGACGCCATAGACCAATACTATAAGCTGTTGGGGATGCTGGACGGAATGTCTATTTAAAACTGCGGCTTAAAAAGTCCAGAAATCCCTCATCCGCATGTTTTCACTCCAAAACGCACAAACTTTGAACAAATATGAAATCATGGAGGAAAAATGCAGGATGAGCGAATCATTATTTATAGAAGCTATACGCCAGCTAGCTACTCCCTTTGGAACTAAAGAATCGATGGATAAGCTGATAAAACATGCGGAAAAAGCTAAATATGTGCTTTTAGGTGAAGCTTCACATGGAACCTCGGAGTTCTATTCCGTCCGCGCAGAGCTGTCAAAACGCCTGATTGCAGAGCACGGATTCCGGTTCATTGCAGTAGAAGGGGATTGGCCTTCCTGTTACACCTTAAACCGTTATATCAAGGGTTATCCCGATGCCGCAGCTGATGCGAGAGCAGCACTGAACGATTTTAACCGCTGGCCGACCTGGATGTGGGCTAACAAGGAGATTCAGGAGCTTGCCGAGTGGCTTCGTGATTTCAATCAGGATAAGCCTGATAAGGACAAGGTCGGTTTTTACGGGATTGATGTATACAGCCTTTGGGAGTCCATGGATGAAATTCTGAAATATCTAGCCGCACATGACCAGGCAGATCTGGAAGCAGCCCGGAAGGCTTTTGAGTGCTTCGAACCTTTTAGCAGAGATGAGCAATCCTACGGGATTTCTGCTTCCTTATATGGAGAGGGCTGTGAGGATGATGTCATTACTCTACTTGGCAGGCTTCAGGACAAATGGAAGAAAGCACATCCGGACGATCAGGAGAATGCGCTCAGTGCCGAGTTAAATGCAATGGCTGTAAAAGGCGCGGAATCGTATTATCGTACAATGATCCGCCATGACTCGGATTCCTGGAATATCCGTGACCGGCACATGGTATCGGCACTGGAGAAGCTGATGGATTTTAACGGGGAGCATGCACGGGTACTGGTCTGGGAGCATAATACACATATCGGAGATGCCCGGGCAACGGATATGGCGAGTGAAGGAATGGTTAATGTTGGACAGATTCTGCGGGAACAACACGGCAGCCAAGTGTACGCTATCGGTTTTGGAACTTATGAGGGTACTGTCATTGCCGGACGAAGCTGGGGGCTCCCATGGAAGAAATGAAGGTGCCGCCCGCAATCAAGAACAGCTGGGAAGAGCTTCTGCACAGAAACGGAGCTTGGGATCAGCTGCTGGTAATAGACGACGCGGAGAATCCGGCACTTGATGAGATGATGGTAGGGCATCGTGCAATCGGGGTGGTGTATCATCCTGAACGGGAAAGAGGTAACTATGTGCCGACAGTGATCTCAAAGCGTTATAACGCTTTCATCTACCTGAATCACACCAAGGCATTGAGACCCCTAACATTAGTACTATCAGGTGGAGTTGAACGGGGCAGCCGTTGATCGGTTAATATTAGATACAGGCTTGCCAAAGGCATTATCCAGAATAAGAAGGTTTATTTCATGTAGAGCAAGAATACGGTCACCTATATTCCATATTTTGTTAATGGAGTGAAGCAGGGTGAAAATTCTAGACTGATATGGAAATAAACTTTTCTTATTCTAAGGAGTAATCTTAACAATCTGAGAATAGCCGAAATATTGTTTTGCCAGATTACCTTATAACAAAACTTAAAGATCATTAACATTTCTAAATCAGCCTGATTACATTAAACGAGAGTAGATTAATTATATTGAAATCATTAAAAAGGAAGAAACAAAGAACAACCGGACAAAACAATAGTTTATAAAAAAGATCAATAATATAGTTATTTAAAGATCATTAATTCTGATGAAATCAGTGCGAATCAGGCTGTACTATGTTATTCATAATAACTTATTCACAAAACCCGTATTTTGTACATATGTTTATAACTGCGAATAAGCATGAATTTAGATCTTTTTCCTTGTCTTCATCACTAACCTCCTCATAAAAAGATATATAACTTTATCAGAAAAGTTTCACTTTCTTCGCTTCACTCATCCCTATTGACATAGCTAATCTCATAGGAAGATGAGAAATCTCTTTTGGATCTAATTTTGTTCTACCTTCGTAGGGACACTTGTTTACAATCATTGAATTATCATACTTTTTATATTTAATCAACTTATCATTAGCAATCAATTTATTTAGGGCATCTTCCCCAGCAATAAATGTTAAGAAGCCAATCCTTTTCCTTCAAGAAGTAAACTCCTCTATTTTTTTACGGAAATATGTGTATTCCTAAAAGAGCAGCCTACCACCCTCACTGAATACGATGAGACTAGTACGAAGACTGGTCGAAAAGGTCGTTGTTTATATGGATAAATTTACAGTCGGATTCAAGTCTGGACTGGCAGTTAATCTTGAAGAATAGATCAAAAAATGTAAGGCACTCTACAAAGTTAATGTAGGGTGCCTTGCTATATTACGTATCTATGTCACATGGCGGGGATGAGACAGCTCCAGTCTTCCCCGTCCAAAGTGCCTCCAAACTGATATGCAGGACGATAATATCCTTTTGTATCATAAACATAGGTGAGACTATAATTGTCAATGTTAAGCAGATAATCTTCTTTTAGGTCATTGTATTGCTCGAAATTGCCCCTTTTCACTTGCTCAAAGGCTTCCATTGGTGAAATGATATCCACATTTCGAACATAGGAAAAATCAACCATTGCATAGAACATCGATTGGGGAACCAACAGATCATCAGAAACCTGCACCATGATAATACCGCTGGAATAGCTTCTGTTTCTTAGGTGAATATCACTGGGGGCCTCTTTGTCCCATCGGAGTGTGTCCTTGTTTTGTAGACTGAATCCTGAATTTGACGGCATAAGTTTGCTTTCAATAAACCACTTTTCAATGATTTGCCGTTGATTTCGCAAGGTTTCTTCTTTCGGAAGTTTTTCTGAGGGTTCATTTTTCGTTAGTGTCCAGCTTCCGTCAGACAAAGAGAAGGTAAAATAATATTCTAATCCTAAATCATCTCTTAGAGAATAAACTCGATTACTGCCATCAATGCGTCTACCTCCAATCTGATCCAGTAGGAATTGCTCCTTTACAATAGATAGTACCTTTTCGCCGTATTCAACATTATGGATATTCTTATTGTAATACATTGCTACAGGCTCTGCTGTTTCAGGTAAATCTAAGTTAATCTGGATTTTGCCCTTGGATGTATCTTGAGGAATAGCAGGGCGTATAGGAAGATTGCCAAGCTCTTTTGCGTGGTAAACAATGGCGGCACAGGAAAATATAACGGTGAAAACAAGCGGTATTACAAGCACTCCAAGTAAAGACTTTACTGTTAACTTCTTTCGTTCTATACATGAAAGGATTGCAGCAACAAGAAAATATCCGGCTATGCTCCCGATTGTGTTATGGAAAATATCATTCAGTTCAAAAATTCCAGTCCCTGTCAGCATTTGTGTAGTTTCTACAAAAACGGTGACCAAAATGGTGGTGATTAAAACAGGTGTAAAGCGACGCAAACGTTTCCCTAACATGGGAAGCAAAAAACCTAAAGGCATAAACATGAGCATATTAAAGATAATAAGCTGTAATTCACTTAAAGACCAATTATTCCATGCATTGACGTAGTCACTAAAAAGCCTGAAATTAATCCAGCCTTTGAAATTTGCACCCCGGCTGAACATAGTTAACCCTAAGACTACACTAAGCCAGGCGATAAGCAAGAAAAAAGCGGCAAATTGCATTTTAGTGACAGTATACTTGCCACCTCTTTTTCTGTAGATTCGGTATCCAAAGAGAGCACCGCCAATGAGTATGACCGCCGCAAGTAGTGCCACCAAAGCATAAGGCGCAACTCTTGATATTATACTTATTAAATCCATATTCTGTAAACCTCCTAAAATTTCATCGCTAAATGCTCTCCTGCTTTAATGCATCAATAATATTTTCTTTTTTCACTTTGGAGCTGGAGTAGAGCATGGCTGAACCAATGATGATAAATACAGCTACAATGACATATAGAATATTTGCCCAAGGTAAAGCGAATTTATAGTCAAAACTATTCATCAACGATCTGTGGATGAGATACATGATGATGATGCTGGTGGGCAATCCATAGAGCAAGGATTTGACTCCATAGAATATACTTTCATAATTAATCATCTTATTAAATCCTTTTGGGGTCATCCCTACTGATTTAAGCATGGCAAACTCTCTTTTTCTAAGTGATATACTCGTTGATATGGTATTGTAAATATTCGCTATGGAAATAGCTGTAATCAAGGCAATGAATCCATAGGTAAATACTGACATTAACATGATGGTTTGTTCTTGTCGCTGATTATATTTATACACATTGTTAACGATTATATTTTCCGATTTTAATTTTTCGATTTCCTGTTGCGTGTTCATCGGATCCTTACTATTTAAGTAAAGATAGGTCTCAGGCCCGGCAATCATTTGTTTAACAACTAATTGATCCAAGACAGCATTAGAGACTACGATATCTAATTCACCTATTCCTGCTGTAGTAACTCCCATGGGGAAAACGTCTGTTAAAGCAGCAATATTAACTTTTTTCAGAACAGTCTCTTCATCTTTTTCCCAATCTTTGTACACTAAATCGAGATTTCTCCCTGCTTTCGTATGCACAGCCTTAGTTTCTATATATTTTCCATCATCACTTCTTTGACGAGTAACTGTATCAATGACAATTGCAGATAGATTCGTAGTGTCTTCGAGCTTCTTGTAGTCTGCACCTACGATTTCAGCATAGGCTTTCAGATCTTGTTTCTCTAATGCATGAACGTTAATCTGATAGAGGTAATTCCCATTCTTGAACATACTCGATTGATCATTCACCATTACTTTGAAATCTTCCGTGGTTGAATTTTTATCGATCCAAGAATTCGCAATGAGTTCCTTAACCTGGCTATACTTTGTTACCTCTTTCAAGGAAGAAATATACTTCAAATGCTGTGATAATAGTTCAGATTTCTCTCCTCTAAAAATGACCTGAATATCGTAGCTCAAATTATCTTGTGTAAGCTGTAATGACTTCTGTAAGTTAGAAGTAAAGGAGGATACAGCTAGAAATAGGATGATACTGATCACGAGAGAGAATACCGTAGCTTGATATCTACGTTTATTTCTTTTCAAGTTTTTCAAGCCAATTTCTGCTTCTATCCCAAAGATTTTACGAATTAATTTTGATGTTCTGACCTTTTTCCCAGTCAGCCTAACATCTGTCGTTTGGCGAATAGCGTCAATTGCAGAAATCTTGGATGCTTTTACTGCCGGAAGATACGTTGAAATGAAGATGGTTACTATTGAAACAACACAAGTAATCAAAACCGATACGGGTGTAACAATCACCGTTAATCTCTCAGTTACTCCTAATGCTTCTTGTATCTTAGAATTTATTAGCCAAAAGGTAATGGCAATTCCCACAAGACCACTTACGATCCCTATGGGGATACTAATCATTCCAATGACGAATCCCTCGAAGTAAACCGAATTTCGCTTCTGTCGCTTAGTAGCTCCTACACTTGCGAGCATTCCTAAATGACGGGAACGTTCAGATACGGAAATGGCAAAAGCATTATAAATAAGAGACACTGAACCTATAATAATAACAGTCATAATAATTACTGTTAAATAAAATAGTGTACTACGTAGTCCATCATTATCAGTAACGCCATAGAAACGGAGTAAACCATTATTAAATTCAATGTCCTTTGTATCTATGTTGTTCTCTTTGGCTAATTCACGAATATGAGTAAACAAGGCAGTATCCAACTTCTTTACCTGGATACTTGCATTGACTGTCTCACTTGCCGTAATTAAGCTTTCATCTACATATGACAATATAGTGTAACCCGGTGAGTTGGTTGGCTCCCATATGGGCCTTGTGATCATCCCCACAATAATATAACTTGCCTTTTTTTTATTCATTAATGATTCAATAATCTGACCTTGATCTTTTTGCAATGAGTCCCTCTGAGTGAGTGGGTATTCGCTAATTTCTTGAAATCTTTCCCCAGCATCAACGGATAAAGAATCACCAATCTTGTAATTCACTTTGGCATTATTGATAATCTCTTCAGAAATAACCACTTCATTGGCTGCTTGCGGAAGACGTCCTTTACTGAGTTCAATTGGAAAATATTTAAAACTTTCATCATTATACTCCCTAATAAATAAATAAGGTTTATTTTGATTTTGTCCGCCTTCTAATACGGAATATCCAACGTCTCTTGAAATCATAAGTGTCTTTGTTGATTTATCTTTTTCTATAGCTAGGAGCTGACCCTTGTTCACATTCTTAAATTGAACATGCCATTCTCCTTCATTTGCGATGTTTTGCTTTTGCATCAATCCCATAAAAGAGGTACTAAGAGTGGATACTGACATCAACATTGCTACTGAAATAACGACTCCGATTATGGTGATAAGAGTGCGTCTCTTATTCTGCTTCAAATGTCTAAGCGTTAGTAGATTAACTATATTCACGGAGTAATCACCTCATCGTTTGCAATCCTTCCGTCTTGTATAGAGATGATTCTATCTGCCTGTAGTGCAATCCGTTCATCATGTGTAATGACAACTAGGGTCTGTTTAAACGACTTGTTAAACATTCTTAACAGATCAATGATTTCACTGCTATTCTTACTATCTAGATTTCCGGTTGGCTCGTCGGCTAGCATGATAGCTGGATGACTAACGAGTGCTCTACCGATCGAGACCCTCTGCTGTTGACCACCCGAAAGCTGGTTTGGCAAATGGTTCAAGCGATTCTGTAAATTTAGGGTATCCACAATATGATTGAACTGCGTAGGGTCTACTTTATGTCCGTCAAGTAAAAGAGGTAGTGTAATATTCTCCTCGACGGTTAAGACTGGAATAAGGTTATAGAATTGATAAATCAAGCCGATTTGTCTGCGCCTGAAGATAGCAAGTTGTGTTTCATTCATTTGGTATATATCCGTATGATCTACCCATACTTTTCCACTTGTAGGTCTGTCGACACCGCCGAGCATGTGTAATAACGTGGATTTCCCAGATCCAGAGGGACCGATAATAGCGACAAACTCACCTTTCTTTACAGTAAACGATACATCATCTAGTGCTTTTACTGCTGTATCCCCTTTTCCATACACTTTAGACAAATTCTCTATCTTCAAAATCTCCAAGAGATAACCTCCATATTGTTGTTGATAGGTTTATCATATCCCTCTAAAATGACTTTCCAGTGACTGTAAAATGACAGTTTAGTCACATAAGAATACGTGATCTATTTATAGAACTTAATCTGAAAATATGTACCTTTACCCTGGTCACTCCTAACGACGATAACCCCATTTTGTTTGGTAATAATCATATGTGCCATCGCTAGACCAATCCCGATGCTGCTTTCATTTTCACCCTTTCCTTTATAGAAGCGTTTGAAAATATAAGGCAAATCTTCCTTCGGAATTCCTTTTCCGTTGTCCTTTATGTTAATTTCTGTAAACAGTGCATTTTCTGAAAAAGAAATATCAATCATTCCTCCTTCATGAGTGTGCTCCACAGCATTTTTCAGGATATTAATGATGGCTTCCGCTGTCCAATTTACATCTCCCAGAAAGGTAACGGTGTCCTCCCCTTGAATCCTAATCGTTTGTTGTTTAATATCAATGGGTATGAGGACAGGCTCTAAAGATTTTTGAATAAGCTGATTTACAATGATCTGTTGTTTCTTGAATAGCACAGTGTCTGCATCCATTTTTGACATTTTTAACAGAGATGAAACCAGCCATTCCATACGTTCTAGTTGAATTACAATATTGTGTGTAAATTCTGTTCTTTTCTCAGGAGGTAGATGGTCATCACTTAACAAATCTGCCATGACCATCATTGAGGTAAGCGGAGTTTTTAATTGGTGTGATATATCAGAAATGGCATCCGTGAGATGGATCTTTTCTTTTTTCAAAAGTGTGCTCTGTTCTAATAACATGATCGTTACTTTAAAGATGTCATTCTTTAGAATACTAAGTTCTCCTTCTTGATTATCACGAACATCAAGAGTGTAATCGCCACTGCTAATCTGACGTAAATAATTAGAGAGTTTCTCAATCTCACGGTATCTCCAGGTAGTAAAAAAGATAGTACAAACGAAGAATACAACAGAAGTGATGAGAGTGAAGACCATTGCAAGGAACGAGAAAATTGACGCTATAACAAGTAATACAAGACTGGTCGTACACATCGTTGATAATAAAACTCGAATTTCACGATTACGTAACATGCAAATCACCCACCTTATAGCCTAAACCTCGCACGGTTATTATGATCGTCGGATTTTTCGGATCTTCCTCACATTTTTCCCGTAGTCTCTTTATATAAACGGTTAGTGTATTATCGTTCACGAAATCTCCAGCCACATCCCAAATTTGCTGTAACAATTGGTTTCTTGAGAGCACTTGTCCGATATGACTGGCAAAGATCAGCAATAAGCGATATTCTAACGCAGTCAATAGGATTTCTTTGCCCCTTTTATAAACCTTACCTTCAAGAGTATTAATCACAATATCCTGTATCTCCAGGATTGTCTTTGGCTGATTTTGTTTATCATATCTGCGCAGTACCGAATTAATTCTTGATAACAGCTCACGAATCCTAAAGGGCTTTGTAATATAATCATCCGCTCCCATATCAAGCCCCATCACAACATTGACCTCATCATCCACTGCTGTTAAGAAAATAACCGGAATATCACTTCGCTCCTTCACCATAGTACACAACTCATAGCCACTTCCATCAGGCAGAGACAAATCAAACAAGCATAGTGTCAATTCATCTAGTTGTTCTGCGATCACTTTCTTGGCTGATATAACATTGTAGCAAAGAACGGTATTGAAATGTTCTTGTTCCAGCGAATACACTAATCCAGATGCAATCGTCCTATCGTCTTCCACAAGTAGTATTTTCATTAATAATCACCCTAACTTTAGTTTATATATTTGTACTATATAGATTGAACTTGTGATTTTTCTATTTCGGGATTGACCGTGACTACAGAGAATATTTGGACTTCCGGCCGCTGTTGTCTGCAGATTTCTTGATTCTATACCGCTGTTCACGGTGGAAATCTGCAGACAAAGGCGGACGCTACGCTCCTACAGTTCCAAAATTCCCTTCCGCCACTTTCCATAAATGTGTATTTTCAAGTTCAAACTATATAGTGGGAAAATGTCCCGCTAATTAGCTCGTTTTCATCGATAAACTGATATTAATGGAAATAGTCAATCTAATTTTCCAGATATATCCGACTTAGAGCCATAGAGGAGAGATCAGCGGGAGAAAATCCCGCTAATCTCTCTTACAATCTCAGAGGGTGCCATTTAGATGGAGAAAATCCCGCTACTGGTTCGGAAGGATGGTCTTAGGGTTCCTTCTTTTGCGTAATCAACATACCTGAAGAAAAAGCAACAGTATGCTTCTTGTTCTATCGGCACTCTGATACTTCCGGCATTGCTCAGCATGTATATGCTGCAGATGCGGAAGACGTTAATTGCCGATTTTGCATGATTCGGGATAGGTTATTGGGATAGGTATTTAGGACGCAGTTGCAGTTGTTTCGTGGTTGATTTCGCCATCCCGGAACAGCAAAAAGCAAATCAACAAGGCTGCACAACACAGAGCAGCGTTTCCCTGATCACAGGAGAACCGCTGCTCTGGAGTTTGTTACAGTGGTGCTCAAGGACACCGACGTTTGTATTACCAGTTCCGTTACCTGCTACGTTCCTGCTCCATTACCTGTTCAGCAGAAACTCGAGGTTGCGGTAATATACGCCAGTGGCGCTCCAGTCCCGGTAAGCTTCAGGCACCGGAATGCCCGCAGTGTCCGGCTTAGGCTCCAGCCCGCTGTATTGCCGGCTGACGGCTAACAAACCCATTATGTACTCCTGCATATATTTGATGCTGCTAATATCACCGACGGGGCCATGTCCTGGAACAATCTGCTTAGCCCCCAACTTCTCCAGTTCGCCTAGCGCGTTCAGCCAGCTGTGCGGATCTCCGTCTGTGAACAGCGGATGATTCGAGGCGGCGATAAGATCTCCAGCGAAGACGAGGGAATCAGCAGGGGAATAGAGAATCGAATCGCATGCCGTGTGTGCCCGGCCGAGGGACATCAGCCTTACACTTCTTTTGGAGCCATGGAGGGTCAGCTGACGTTCGTAGGTAAGCTCCGGATAGGTGACAGCGAGCGTCTCTATCGATTCCCGGATTTCCAGAAGGTAGTTATGTTCACTAGCCAGCGGCAGCCGCTTCTCCTGCTCATGCTCAGCAGATAGCTTGGCGGCGGCTTCGGCAATGTCCGCTTCCGGCAGCAGCGGCTTCATGCGGGCCAGCCACTGGGGCTGTGTTTCCTGCATCAGCTCTCTGGTTCTGCTGGAAGATACAATTATTTCGCCGGGAAAGAACTGATTCCCCCGGACATGGTCGCCATGCCAGTGGCTGTTGACGACATAACCGATCGGCTGATCCAGGAGGCAGAGCGCTGCTTTGCGCAGGTCTTTGCCGGCCTGTGGAGTGTTAAAGGTGTCAAAGATCAGTGTATAACCGCCCATATCAATGATGCCTGCATTGCTCATGGCTCCGCCCTGTTCGGCGGATATCAGGGCATAAATCCCCTCAGCCAACGGGTGAATGCTAAAATGCCGGGAATGGAACATAATTTGACCTCTTTTCATAAATAATGAATTCATAATATTTCCAATTGTCTTTGTACGTGAGCATAACGCCGGACGTTTCATCCGGCAAGATTAAAATAATCCAATCCCCTGCTGCCGGATTGTCCAATCCATCTGCCGCAGATTAGAGATATAATGTAAGCGCAAACATTCCGTTGCGGGCTATATCCGCTGCATGGGAAGAACCGTGAACCTATTACCGTAAGGAGTGAAAATAAACAGATGACAAATACACAGCTTAGATGGTTCGCAAGTACAGCACAGGCAGCATGGGTAGAGCAGGAAGTTCCTGAGCCCAGCGGGTCTGGCAAGTCCGATAGCCCCGCCAAGGCCAATAAGCCCAATCTCTCCATCACCGCTGATCAGCATCAGATGCTGGAAGGCTTCGGCGGCTGCTTCAATGAGCTGGGGTACGAAGCGCTGCTGACTTTGCCGGAAGAGGAACGGGCCAGGGTGATGCATGCGCTGTTTCACCCGGAGGGAGAGCAGCGCTTCAGCATCTGCCGGCTGCCGATCGGCGCCAGTGATTATGCGCTGGAATGGTACAGCCATAATGAGACCGACGGCGATTATGCGATGAAGCATTTCTCCATTGAGCGTGACCGGAAATATCTGATCCCCTATATCCGGGAAGCGCTGGCGCTGAACCCTGAGCTGAAGCTGTTCGCTTCGCCCTGGAGTCCGCCGACCTGGATGAAATTCCCTAAAGCTTACAACTACGGTACACTGCGCTGGGAACCTGAGAATCTTGCGGCTTATGCGCTGTACTTCGTCAAGTTCGTGCAGGCTTATAAGGAAGAAGGGATCACCATTCATCAGGTGCATGTGCAGAATGAAGTGGTGGCCGACCAGAAGTTTCCTTCCTGTGTCTGGACCGGAGAGCAGCTGCGTGAATTCATCCGTGACTATCTGGGCCCGGCCTTTGAAGACCATGGACTGGATACGGAAATCTGGCTGGGTACTATTAATGCGCCGGAGCCCTGGGATGAATGGCTGAAGCATAAGTCCAGCGACCATGACGCTTTTGCCGGAGTTGTGCTCGGTGATCCGGAGGCTTACAAGTATGTCAAGGGTGTCGGCTATCAGTGGGCAGGTAAGCATGCGATCCAGCGGACCGCACAGAGCTATCCGGAGCTGCGGTATATGCAGACCGAAAATGAGTGCGGCGACGGGGAGAATACATGGTTTTATGCTAAATATGTGTTTAGCCTCTACCAGCATTATTTCACGAACGGCGTGAATGCCTATATCTACTGGAACATGGCGCTTGCCCCGAAGGGACGGAGTACCTGGGGCTGGGAACAGAACTCGATGCTGACGATTGATCCCGGGCAAAATATTGCCATCATCAATCCGGAATATTATGTGATGCAGCATTTCTCCCGCTTCGCTGCGCCGGGTTCGGTGCGGGTGGGGCTTAAGGGACCCTGGAGCGGACATTCTGTGGCCTTCCGCACACCGGACGGCGGGGTAACGCTGGTACTTGCCAATCCCTACAAGGAAAAACGCATGCTGCACTTGGACAGCGGCTCTGCAGAGTATGCTTTTGAGCTGGAGCCGGAATCCTTCCATACGATTGTGCTCGGCCCATAGAAGGCACAACATTTCTGAACTAACGTCCGCTATCCGGGGCGTTAGTTTTTTTGCTAATATGAATCCATTCTGCGATGGGCAGACTATGAATACTGAAACCGGGAGGTTAGCTAGAGCGATGTTCACGAAATGGATGATGAAACTGATAGAGCCTTTCCGGCGAAGTATCCGCAATAAGCTGATGCTAACGATGATTATTCTTGCAGTAGTACCGATCGTCACCATCACCGGCCTGGCCGCAGAGAACAGCCGCAGGTCGATGGAGGCAGAGGTCATCAGCACGAATCTCTCCAATATGAAATGGACCGGAATCTATCTCGGGGACCAGTTCGCCCAGCTTAACAATCTGATTTATACCGTGCTGATCAGCCCTCACCTGAGCGACTATCTGGCAAATGCCGAGGAGTCTTCCCTGTCCAGCCAATTTGCCGCGCAGAAAAATATCATCGACACCCTGACCAATCTGTTCTACTCCGCAGGCAATCATGTGATCGGGGTGGAGCTGTACTTGAAAGAGTATAACAAGCTGTTCACGATCAATGCCTCCAAGAGTGATATTGAATCTCCGGGAGCCATCCCTGCCCCGTACAAGCTGCTGTTTGACCAGAATAAGGATTTCATGATTACCACGGACAGCAGCGATGACAGCAAGTTCCAGCTCGTGCGGAGCATTAACCGGTTCGAGAACCAGGAGAAGCTTGGCGGCATCTCGCTCGGCATCCGCTGGGGAGTACTCGATCAGACTCTAAATCTGCTGGGCCGCGGCAGTGACCATACGGTATTCATTGCCGGTGCGGACGGAGAGGTGCTCTATCAGCCCTGGGGAGACAGCCCGTCCAAGGATACACTGAGCCGGGTAGCCGGCATGCAGGAGACTCAGGGATATTTCCGCAGTGACCATGGATATGTGTTCTACAACACAATAGATCCGGTTGGCCTTAAGCTGGTCACCGTGATTCCGAACAGCTCGATCAATGAAAGTGCGCTGGCGACGATGAATTTCGGGCTGATTGTCGGGGCGGTGTCTGTAGTTGTTGCGATTCTGCTTGCGGTGCTGCTGGCCTGGCGGGTGGCGACGCCGATTGTCAGCCTGGCCCGTTCGATCCAGGGCTTCGGTATGATAAAGGACCGGGAGGTGCTGTTCAGCAGCCGGGTGGATGAAATCGGCTTTCTGGAGACCAAGCTGTACCAGATGTCGCACCGCATCCGCGAGCATATCCGCACGGAGTATATGATCAGCCTGGAGAAAAAGAGTGCCGAGCTCAAAGCGCTCCAGGCGCAGATCAACCCGCATTTTCTGCAGAATACGCTGCAGATGATCGGCAGCATGCTGTTCAAGAACAGCCCGGCGGAGAGCTATGGTGTGCTGAGATCACTCAGCGATATGTTCCGCTACATCATCCGCGAGCCTGAGGACCTGGCCCCGCTGCAGGCAGAGCTGAACCATCTGAATAACTATATGCAGATTCAGCAGCAGCGGTTTGCTGCCCGGCTCGATTACTCCATTGAGGTGGATGAGCATACGGCCGGGAGCCTGATTCCGAAGCTGAGTCTGCAGCCGATAGTGGAGAATGCTTTTTTCCACGGCCTGGAGCCGCAGACTGGATCCTGGAAGCTGGAGGTCCTGGTAAAGCGTGAGGGACAGAACACGGTGATTAGGATCCGTGATAACGGGGTAGGCATGCCGCCGGACAAGCTGGCGGATCTGCAGGGAAGGCTGAGGGTGCGGAGCGGCAAGCTGTGGACACATGGCGAGCGGATCGGGCTCAGCAACGTAGCTTCGCGGATTCATCTGCATTTCGGCGAGCTGTACGGAATCCGCGTGGAGAGCAGTCCAGGAGAAGGAACAACAGTGACAGTAACAATTCCCTTGGAGAGGAAGGTGATGGACCATGCATAAAGTGCTGCTGGTAGATGATGAGAGCTGGAACCGTGATATTGTGCGGACATTCGGAGCCTGGGAAGCGCTTGGTCTGGAAATAGCAGGTGAAGCAGAGGACGGCCGGGAGGCGCTGCGGCTTGTAGGCGAGCTGTCGCCGCAGATTATTATTACCGATATGCGCATGCCCGGCACGGACGGTGTGATGCTGATGAACGAGCTGCATGCACGCTATCCTGAGATCAGAGTCATTGTGATCAGCGGTTATGATGATTTCAAATATGCCCAGAGCGCGATCCGCTATGGTGCGATTGATTATCTGCTGAAACCGATTGACCCCGTCGAGCTGAACGCCGTGCTGCGCAAATGCGCTAAGGAGCTTGAAGAAGCTGCGCATTTACCAGGGGGCTATACACTTGATTTCAATATCTCTTTCTCGCTATCGCCGCACAAGCAGCTGATGAAAATTCATTTCAACGAGCTTAATTGCGAAGGGGTAAGCTCCGTTCTCGATTCCGTCAGCAAGGAATTGGAACAGGCAGGAGCCGGCAAACCAGGTGCCCTCCGGCAGGCTGCTGGTGAGATGCTGCTGCTGCTGAAGGAGCTGATGCACGGCAACGGGTTGGAGGACGACGGCCTGCTGGCGGAGCTTCCGCAGGAGGTGCTGCAGTCCGGCAGCAGCATGATCGCTTTTCTCAAGAGAATATATACGGCGGGGCTTGAACAGCTGATCGCCCAGCGGAAGTTCAAGAACAAGCTCAATCTGGACGAGGTCCGGCAGTATATCGATACCCATTTTGCCGAAGCAGTGACGCTGGAAGCGCTGGCGAGGGCCTTTTTTGTCAGCAAGGAATATTTAAGCAAGGTCTTTAAGCAGGAGTATGGCTGCAATGTCACGGACTATATCCTGCAGCTGCGCATGGAACAGGCGAAGGCTTGGCTTGCGGAGGAGAGCATTCCGATCAAGACGGTGGCTGAGCTGTCCGGCTACGAGGATGTGGGCTATTTTTACCGGGTATTCAAGAAGCATTTCGGTATAGCACCAGGTGAAATGCGGAAGCAGGGCGGCGGTTTAAAAATGTCCAATCCCGAAGGGTAATTCCGTCCAATTAAACGCTTTCATAAAATAGATACAATGAAAGCGTAAACAAAACATAGACATTGGGAGGTCTTACAGCATGAACAAAATGACCAAAGGTGTACTCTGCACAATGCTTGCCGCTACGATGCTTGCCGGCTGCGGCAGCAATAATACTAATAATACAGGTGCAGCTAACGATGCCGGGACAGGCAGCAGTGTTGCCAAAAGCGTCACGCTGAAGATGTTCATCGCGCAGCCGCGTTTTAAAGAACAATATGATAATTACATTGCCCAGTTTGTCAAAAAAGAGAAGGCCGAAAAAAATATCGACGTTACCGTACAGCTAGAGATGCCGACGGCGGACAACGCCTCGCAGATCCTGAAAACGCGCCTTGCCTCGAACGATGCGCCGGATATTTTTGCCCTCCATGCCGTGAACGAGATTCCGTCCTATTATAAAGCAGGGTATCTGGAAGACTTGTCCGGTCAGCCGTTTGTCAGCAAGCTGCTGGACAGTGTGAAGCCTTCCGTAACCACCACTGACGGTAAAGTAGTAGCACTTCCGCTGGAGACTTTATCCTGGGGCTACCTTTACAATAAAACCATCTTTGCCAAATACGGGCTGACGCCTCCAACGACTTTGACTGAGCTAAAAGCCGTTACCGAGAAGCTGAAAGCTAACAATGAGACACCTTTTGTGCTCTCCTATAAAGAATCCTGGATTCCGCAGCTGGTGCTGCCGCTGGCCGTCGGAGGAATGGTTAAGACCGAAGATGCGGACTTTGTGGATAAAATGAACAAGGATGAGGGCTCGTTCACTGAGATGAAATCAGCAATCTTCGATGTGTTCGATCTGATCAACGAGAATGGTACAGCGAAGGCCACTGAGGTCGGCGGAGACGACGGTGCGGCTGCATTTGCAGCAGGCAAGGGCGCGATGTGGCTGATGGGTCCGTGGTACGCCGAAACGATCCTCAAGTCAAACCCTGATCTGGACTTTGGCGTTGCACCGCTCCCGATTAACGATAATGCTGACGCGACGCTGATCAACCTGAGCGCTTCGACTTCACTGGCGGTATCTCCTACGAGCAAGAACAAGGAAGTAGCGCTTGATTTCCTGAACTATGTGCTGGATGACACGGATTCAAACGCCCTGTTCCAGGCAATGAAATTCAATCCGGTAGCTACTGTGCATACGTACGAAATGTATCCATGGATTGCTGAAGCAACGTCTTATGTAAAAGCAGGAAAGTCGGTGCAGGACCCGGCCATTCCGCAGTCTGTAAAGGATGAAGTGGGTAAAGGGCTCCAGGCCTACTACGCCGGACAAATGACGCAGGATGATGTGCTCAAGGCGCTCGACAAAGCGTGGAAATCCTACAACAAAGTAAATAAATAAGCTGAAATATACAGGACAGGGATGGATGAACAGGGCGGGGCTGCTTGTTCTCCTCCATCCCTGATTTACTTTGCACATCACAGAGGAAGAGGGGCGGAACCTGTGCCGGTTAACAGATATAAACATGTTGTTTCACTGCTTGCTTTTGTCGCACCCGCATTTATCATTTACTCATTGTTTCTGCTGATTCCTACTATTGGCGGTATGTATTACAGCTTTACGGACTGGAACGGACTGAACCGCGATTATTCGTTTATCGGCCTCGGCAATTTCGTTGAAGCGCTGCGTGAAGATCCCGATTTTGTAAACTCGCTGCTGTTCACGTTGAAATATGTGCTGTTCATGATTGTGCTGCAAAATGTCTTCGCCCTTGTGCTTGCCGTATTTATTGAGACGAAAACGCGGAGCAAAGGATTTTTCCGGACGATCTTCTTCATGCCGAATATGATCAGTACGATCATCAGTGCTTTTATGTGGACGTTCGTGTTCTCCCAGGTACTGCCGCAGCTTGCCGAAAAAACCGCGATTAGCTTTCTAGACCAGCTGTGGATCGGTGACCCGAAGGTTTCCTTTTATTCGATCATTATCGTTTCGCTGTGGAACGGTGTCGGCTATATGATGATCATCTATCTGGCCGCCCTGCAGGGCGTGCCGCAAAGTCTCAAGGAAGCTGCTGTCATCGATGGAGCAAGTCCGTTCCAGACCTTCCGTAAGGTGACCCTGCCGATGATTACGCATGCGGTTACGATTTGCTTATTCCTGACACTGAACGGGGCGTTTAAGGTGTTCGAGGTGGTATACGGGCTTACCGGCGGCGGTCCGGGACGCAGTACGCAGGTCATCACGATGAATATTTATGAAGAGGCATTCTCCAATAACTTCCGCTACGGGTATGCCAGTGCCAAATCGGTCATCCTGTTCATCTTCATCCTGCTCTTTACCTTTATCCAGATTGGCGTCATGAAGAGAAAAGAGGTGGAGGCATGAGACTTAGAAAAGGTGCTTCGCTGTTCATTACCTTGTTCCTCACCATCGGTGCAATTATTTCATTCTTTCCGATCTATCTGGCGATTATCAATTCGTTAAAAACCCAGGGGGAAATGTTCGCATCCTTCACGGCGCTGCCGACGAAGCTGCATTTCGAGAACTATGCCCACGCGTTTAAGCAGATCAATCTGCTGGGCAGCACGATCAATTCGGTAATTGTCTCAGTCATCGGAATTGGAGGCATCATTTTCTGCGCAGCACTGGCCGGCTACAAGCTGTCCCGGACCAGCGGCAGGCTGAGTGCGGCGATCTTCTCGCTGTTCATCGCCTCGATGCTGGTGCCGTTCCACTCCATCATGATCCCGCTGACCCGGATGGCCAAGAGCCTGCATGTCAGTGGCAGCACCTACGGTCTGGCTCTGATCTATATCGGTCTTGGGGTGAACATGGCGATTTTCCTGTACCATGGTTTTGTGAAGTCCATTCCCCGGGAGCTGGAGGAAGCGGCACGGATTGACGGCTGCGGTGAATTCCAGACGTTTTTCCGGATTATTTTCCCGCTGCTTCTGCCGATTACGGTAACGATTGCGATTCTCGACTTCCTGTGGATCTGGAATGACTTCCTGCTGCCGCTCCTGATGCTTACCGACTCTACTAAATACACGCTGATCTTATCTACCAATACGCTGTTCGGGGAGTACAATAAGGAATGGTCGCTTATTCTGGCGGCTTTGGTATTGACAGCGCTTCCTGTTATTATTATCTATGGATTCTTTCAGAAATTTATTATGCAGGGGATTGCCGAAGGGGCAATCAAAGGCTAAGGGGAGAGGACTGGAAAGTGATGAATCAGCTACGCTACGGAGTCGCTTATTACGACGAATATATGCCCTATGAAAGACTGGACGAAGATATTGCCATGATGAAGGCGGCCGGCATCAACACGGTCCGGATCGCCGAATCTACCTGGAGTACACATGAGCCGCAAAATGGAGTGTTCGACTTCACCTCTGTTGACCGTGTGCTTGACGCTATGCACGCTGCAGGAATCGGCGTTATCGTCGGAACACCGACCTATGCCGTGCCTACCTGGCTGGTGAAGGAGCATCCGGAGGTGCTTGCGGTAACGGCAGACGGCCCCGGCAAATACGGCGCACGGCAGATTATGGACATCACAAGTCCGGCCTACCTGTTCCATTCCGAGCGGATTATCCGCAAGCTGATCAGCCGGGTATGCAAGCATCCGGCGGTGATTGGCTACCAGACCGACAACGAGACGAAGTATTACGGGACGGCTGGAGACAATGTTCAGCTCCTGTTCGTCAAATATATGCGCGAGAAATTCGGTACGCTGGACGTAATCAACGAAAGATTCGGACTGGATTACTGGAGCAACCGGATCAATGCGTGGGAGGACTTCCCCTCGGTGGTCGGAACGATCAACGGCAGCCTGGGTGCGGAATTCGCCCGCTTCCAGCGCGGCCTGGTGACGGAGTTCCTCGCCTGGCAGGTGTCACTGGTGAACGAATACAAGCAGCCCGGGCAGTTTGTGACGCAGAACTTTGATTTTGAATGGCGCGGGCATTCGTTTGGCGTGCAGCCGTCGGTGGACCATTTTGCCGCTGCGGAAGCCTTTGATATCGCCGGTGTAGATATCTACCATCCTTCGCAGCATGAGCTGACCGGGACGGAAATCGCCTTCGGCGGGGATATGACGCGGTCCCTGAAACGCAGCAATTATCTGGTGCTGGAAACGCAGGCTCAGGCTTTCCCGAATTGGACGCCATATCCTGGTCAGCTGCGGCTGCAGGCGTTCAGCCATCTGGCCTCCGGAGCGAACATGGTCGCCTATTGGCATTGGCATTCGATCCACAACTCCATCGAGACGTATTGGAAAGGGCTGCTCAGCCATGATTTCCAGCCGAACCCGGTATATAACGAAGCGAAGACAATCGGCAGCGATTTCGCGCGGTTAAGTGAGCCGCTGGTGAACCTGAGCAAGGACAACAAGGTTGCGTTGATGGTCAGCAACGAAGCACTGACAGCACTGGAATGGTTCAAGCTGCCGGATGGCAAAACTTATAACGATGTTGTGCGCTGGCTGTATGACGCCCTGTACCGCATGAATATCGAATGCGACTTCATTCAGCCTTCCTGCACAGAGCTCTCGCGCTACAGTCTGATTGTTGTGCCCGCACTGTATGCCGCACCGGATGAGGCGCTGGAGCGCCTGAACGAGTATGTGCAGCAGGGCGGACATGCCGTCTATTCCTTCAAAAGCGGCTTTGCAGACGATACCATCAAGGTGCGCACCTCGGTGCAGCCGGGTATTATTAGCGAAGCCTGCGGGATTGGATACAGCTTGTTTGTGACACCGCATCAGGTGGGATTGAAGAGCGGACATGCAGATATTACTGTACCTAGTGGAGACAGCGGTGCTGAGACCTGGATGGAGCTGATCACAGCGGGAGACGCAGAGGTCCTGCTGCATTACGATCATCCGCACTGGGGGCAGTATGCCGCTGTAACCCGGAACCGCTTCGGCAGCGGGACGGCGACTTATATCGGCTGCATGACCGGCAGTGAGCTGCTCAGCAGTATTCTAAAGAATGTGCTCCAGGAATCCGGATTATGGGGGGCTGAACAGGAGCTGGCCTTCCCGCTGATCGTGAAGTCAGGCGTGAACAGGCATAACCAGACCGTCCGCTATTATTTCAATTACAGCGATGCCCCGCATTTATTTGTATATCCGCATGCTGCTGCAACGGAATTGCTGTCCGGTAAGGAGATCCAGTCCGGAGAGCAGGTTGAGCTGGAAGCCTGGGGAGTAAGGATTATGCAGGAGGCTGAAAGCTGATACCGGTGCAGAATATGGAGCAGGCGTTCTGCACTGTACCGGAACTAAGGGTTGCTTTCTGTACAGGGATTTGCTAACATACGATGTAACTTAATCAGGTTTGGTTTTCTAGGGTTCCGCGGCGGGATACGGCCGGTCTGGTCCGAGGGAAAACGCACGGATGCCAGATGCTCCGTGTCTACACGGAGGGACAAAAGCCCGGGAGGTATCGTCAATATTGACGGTGGCCTCCCGGGCTTATTTTATTGGTGCGGGAGGCTAAGATTAAGAATTTACGGGAGCTGGAGGAGAAAGTGATGAGCAAGAGCAGCAAAGCATGGCTACAAATTGCAGGCGCCGCCTGCTTTGAGGTTGCATGGGTGATCGGGCTGAAGCATGCATCCGCGCCCTGGGAATGGGGGATTACGGTGCTGGCTATCCTCATAAGCTTTTATGTTCTGATCTCTGCCAGCAGGACTCTGCCAGCGGGTACGGTATACGCGGTATTTGTCGGGCTCGGCACTACTGGAACTGTACTGGCGGATATGCTCTGGTTCGGGGAGCCATTTCGTATGCTGAAGGTGGGACTGATCATCCTTCTGTTGGCCGGGGTTATCGGGTTAAAGCTGACTACCAGTGACGAGACGAAAGAACAGCTTAAGGAGGTGTCCTAAATGGACTGGCTGATGCTGATTGGAGCGGGACTCAGTGAAATGATCGGGGTGGGGATGATGGCGAAGCTGCAAACGCATCGCAGCTGGCGGACCCTTTCCCTGCTGATCGTAGGATTCGGCGCCAGCTTTGTGCTGCTGTCACTGGCGATGCGGACGCTGCCGATGGGCACGGCTTATGCCATATGGACCGGGATTGGCGCTTCCGGCGGAGCCGTTCTTGGCATGCTATTCTATGGCGAATCCCGGGAGTTGCGGCGGATACTCTGCATTGTGATGATCCTCGGTGCTGCTGTAGGATTGAAGCTGGTTGCCTGAGATCATAGAAAGATGTTAAAGATTTGGACACCTGTACGATGTTTCGAACGAGACAACATGGTAAGTATATTAAGTATACAATCCAATCCATTTCGTTAAGGAGACTTCTCATATGAATAATAGCACTCACAACCGGATTAAGCTGCAGGACGGCGCTTCTGTCCCGAGAATCGGACAGGGCACCTGGTTTATGGGCGAGGATGCAGCGAACCGTGCCGAGGAAATTGCAGCCCTGCGTCTTGGTGTGGAACTTGGCATGAACCTGATCGATACCGCTGAAATGTACGGGGACGGACGTTCAGAAGAGTTGGTCGGTGAAGCTATCCGCGGGATCCGTGATGATGTGTTTCTGGTCTCCAAGGTGTATCCGTATAATGCCGGACAAGGGTCGCTTATCCGCAGCTGCGAAGAGAGCCTGAAACGTCTGGGCACTGATCATCTGGACCTGTATCTGCTGCACTGGCGGGGCAATGTTCCCCTGGAAGAAACCGTTGAAGGCATGGAGGCCCTGGTAGCTGCCGGCAAAATTAAACGCTGGGGCGTTTCCAACCTGGATACGGAGGATATGAAAGAGCTGCTCAGGATTCCCGGCGGGGAGCACTGTGCAGTGAATCAGGTGCTGTATCATCTGGGTTCACGCGGTATTGAGCACGAACTGCTGGCTTGGGAAAGAAGCCACAAGATTCCCGTAATGGCCTATTCCCCTTTAGCACAGGCGGGTAGCCTGCGTAAAGGTCTTACCGAGAACGAGACTGTTCAAGATATCGCTTTGAAGCACGGGGTCACCCCGCTGCAGATCATGTTAGCCTGGAGCATCCGTGACGGCGATGTCATTGCCATCCCCAAGGCAGCTTCCCGTCAGCATGTCGCCGAGAATGCGGCGGCAGCACAGATCAGGCTGAGCGATGATGAGCTGTGGATGCTGGATGAGGCATTCCCGCAGCCGGCCTGGAGAGTTCCGCTGGATATGATTTGATCTTAGCCTGTAAGGCATAGAATGGCCGTCCGTTGATTGCGGACGGTCTTTGTTAGTCTTCACTAGGTGTAAGTTGATAGGGTAGGGTCCACTTGCAGGACTCTTTGGTGGAAATAATGGGAAAAGTCCCGTTATTTCCAGCTAATTGCCTGTCTGCGCCAGAATCAACGGGATATTTCCCGTTATTTACACCAAAGTGTCTGTCTGCTCCAAAATCAACGGGATATTTCCCGTTATTTCCACCAAAGTGTCTGTCTGCTCCAAAATCAACGGGACTTTTCCCATTATTTCCATCTAATTGCCTGACTGCGCCAAAATCAACGTGACTTTTCCCATTATTTCCACCAAAGAGTCCTGCAAGTGGACCCTACCCTATCAACTTACACCTAGTGAAGACTAACAAAGACCGTCCGCAATCAACGGACGGCCATTC
>CAKMKL010000265.1 GCA_927443375.1 uncultured Paenibacillus sp.
TATGCGCACCGATGGTCACCGGCCGGGACGGGTCAGATACATTCGCGTAGGCGTGGTTCGGATTCGGACCTACAAATTGCTGAACTATAGCGTTATCCTTGAAATACTTCACTTTGCGTTTTTGGTGGGAGGTGAAAAAACCGTCATAAGCTACAATTACCGGCAGCCGGACCTCCGAGTGCTCGGCAATCCTGAGTGCCATAATGTTCATATCGTATACAGCCTGCGGTGTGCTGGCTGTCAGGATAACCCAGCCGGTATTCAGGCCGTAATACAGGTCGGAATGATCGCCGCGGATATCCAGCGGACCGCTGACCGCGCGGGTAACAAGATTTAGGACCATTGGAAAGCGGGTGCCCGACTGGGTAGGCAACTGCTCAAGCATATACAGAAACCCTTGCGAGCTGGTGGCGTTGATGACCCGTGCTCCAGCCATAGCCGCGCCGTAACAGATGCCGGCGGAGCCGTGTTCGCCGTCCGCTGCGACCAGCTGAATATCATGCTGCCCGCGGGCCTTCATCTGATCGAGATATTGGGCCACCTCGGTGGACGGAGTGATCGGGAAGTAGCCCATCATGTGGTAGTTGATCTGTGCGGCTGCTGTAGCCGCCATTTCGTTGCCGGATTCAAAGCATGTGACCTGCTCAGCAGGTACAGCATCAGTTAATTTATTTTCACTAACAGCCATTAGTAGGTTCCTCCTTCTTCATTTAACAGAACACTTGGGCAACACGGTTCAGCTCAGCATAGCCGGGTTCTTCGCGTAGGCTGGACAGCGCATCCGAAGGGCAGGCTTCGACGCATTTCAGGCAGCCCTTACAATATTGATAATCAATGCCCCGCAGAACCTGCTGCAGGCGGCCGCGCTTGTCTTCTGCCGATTCCCATACGAAGCAATAGTCCGGGCAGACATTATCGCAGGCAGCGCAGTTGATGCATTTCCCGGCATGAAACTCCGGCAGCAGACCGGCGCGGGAACCGCCCAGATCCTTGAGAATGCTGTTGCCCTGTGCGGCGATCACTCCGCCTGGCAATTGCGTTTTGTAACCAAGCATGGATTGAACACGTTTGAAAGGTTTAATCTGCGAGCCTTCCGGTACTTCATACGTTTTGAATTGCACCTCATTGTAGCCCCGGTCGAAAGTGCGGAGGTTGGGCTCCACAAGCTGCGGATATTTCTTCTCGAACGTTCTGCGGATAACGGTACGCATCGCCTTGGGATCGAGGAAATCACAAATACGGAACATCGCGCCAAGCATCGCGGTGTTGATCTTGGTTCTCTCCTCAACGGCTATCCCCATGGCATCAATCAGGGCAATGGTCCCGGATTCAATCTTTAGACTTGAACGTACATCATCGAATTCACGGGTTGTGTTGACCAGTACGACCCCGTCCGGCTGCAGGCCGCTCGCCACGTTCACAATCTTGTACAGAGCCTCGTGAAAAACAGCAATCAGATGCGGCTCTTCAATTGGACTATGATCCCTGATCTCAATCTCCGGATCACAGAAGCGGACAAAAGTTTTCACGGGGGAGCCTTTTTTCTCGGAGCCGTAGGAAGAGAAGTTAGCGGCGTTAAAGCCCAGCTCGAGCGCACCGGTCTCCGCAAGCATTTTTCCTGCCAGGTTAGCGCCAAGTCCGCCGATGGATTCAAGCCGGATTTCAAAGAAGCCGAGTACGTTTTTCTTCGTTAAAGTAGACAACTGGTTTCCTCCTTTGTAGTGCTGCTGAATTCTATACGCTGTAAGTGAATTGTTTCACTTACTTTCTTATAAGAAAGCTCACCTTACGGGTTCTTCCTTAGATAAGCGGGTGAAATTACAGTGATCACCTCGGCTTAGCTCCAGCTTATATCCGGAGACGGCAATCCGCATCTCAATACAGCTCCGGCAATGCGCGGGATCATCGCCCATGCAGATTTTATGCTCATAGAGTGCATATTTGCCGCGGACCTTCAGCGGAGACAGAATAGGCATAACGACGTTCGCTCCTGCTGCAATTGCCTTTTCCCGTCCAACCGGATCGAGCGTGCCCATAGCAGTGGTAGCTGGCATTAAAGCATCGGGAACCATTAGTCTTGCCATGGCTATCATGACCAGAGTGTCCTCTACTGTTCCGCAGGCAGCCTCTTTAAGCGGTGTTGCACTATGAGGGATAAACGGGCCGATCCCGATCATTTCCGGATGGAACGCTTGCAGAAACAGCAAATCTTCGGCAAGATGCTGATAGGTTTGGCCGGGAAGCCCCACCATGAAGCCAGCCCCTACCTGATAGCCGATCTCTTTTAGCACACGTAGGCAGTTCATGCGGTTGTCATACGACATGCCGGGATGCAGCGACTCATAGAGCTGGCGTGAAGCTGCCTCATGCCTCAGCAGATACCGGTCAGCGCCTGCATCATACAACGCATGATAAAAGGCTTCACTTCGTTCGCCGACTGACAATGTAACCGCCGCATCGGGAAAAAGCTTTTTCAGATTTCTGACCATCGAGACCATCGCTTGCTCTGTAAACCGGAAGTCCTCCCCGCTCTGCAGTACAAACGAACGATATCCAAGCTGATAACCTTCTTCAGCACACTCGAGTATTTCTTCCTCCGTCAGCCTATACCGCTGGGCCATGGAATTGGATCTTCGCAGACCACAATACATACAATCCTGTTTGCAGAAGTTGGAGAATTCAATCAAACCGCGAGAGTAAACGCTTTCAGCATAAAACTGCTTGCGGGTCTCAGAAGCTAAAAGATATAACCGTTTCTTAAGGTCGGGGGTTAAATGCCGGAGAAACCAGATGATTTCATCTGCTGTGAGCATATGCTGTTCGGACAATTTGCTTAATAGGGCGTCCATCGTACAAGTGCCTCCATCCCTCACGGCAGACCGAAACCAGCCACTCCACTGACTGTGTCCCTTCTGCAAAAGCTTACGCGAGAAGAATTACTCTAGACTATGCAGCACTCCATACTTAAATTCCGGGTTTTGTCTGCTTGTTTTTGATCTTTTTGCGAATTGCTGAAAAGAATATGCATATGCTCTTTGCCGATTGGATATTGGTGGGAATTATGCTTTTGAGGCTAAATGGATGGGTATTTGATATGAGGGGATTTCCACTAATCCAAACATCATAATTTTGGGAGGTATTTGACTGTATATTCTTATACATTCAGACCAGCTGCTGAGGAAGATACACCTTTTTTATGGGATATGCTCTACGAATCTTTATATGTTCCCGAAGGACAACAGCCTTTTAACCGGAACGTGATTAATGAGCCTTTTTTATTTCGCGGCTTTCCTTAATCAAGCGCAGCTGCAGCTCTTTTTGCAGCCGGTTAACTCTTCTGATCAGCGGCATGTTCATTCCTCCCGGGTAATGAGTTCGCAGAGCTATTCAAAGAATTTTATAAGCAGGGTATGAATTTCATAGGGCTTAAATTCAAGCTCGATTTCACCGCCGCATTTAACCTCTCCCTGAGGGCGCTCCATGAGATCGCACAGCTGCCAGGAATGAACAGGATATCCGCTGCTCAGCTTGACTTTCTTGCGGCCGCCGAAGAATTCATGCAGCCGGATCACACAGCTGTCTCCATGCTCAGAACGTTTAATGGCATCAATTGCAATTCCGGCAGCATCTGTGCGGATCAGCGATTTGTTAGTTTTCCCGGAAAAGACTCCCTGGACCGCCCGCAGAGGATTATTTAGCATCCACGCTTCCTCTGCTGTACGGCCTTCTACCCAGTCTCCCTCATGCGGCAGCAGGCTGTACATGAACCGGTGTTCACCCTGATCGGCCTGCCAGTCCGGTGCGGTTGCCGATTTAATCAATGACAGGCGCATCACATGATCTTTAATGTCATACCCGTACTTGCAGTCATTAAGCAGGCTTACCCCGTAGCCACGCTCCGACAGATCCGCCCATTGATGCCCCACACTCTCAAAACGCGCATAATCCCAGCTTGTATTCCAGTGGGTCGGGCGCTTCACATTACCGTACTGGATATCGTAAGTAGCCTCTGTCGAACGGACATCCACCGGAAAAGCAACCTTAAGCAGCTGGTGCTGTTCATGCCAGTCAACCAGCGTCTCAAAATCAATCCGGCGGCTTACGGCATACACTTTTACCTTCTGGATGACCGTGGAGTCCATGTACTTCCAAGTAAACTGTAACACCGCAGCAAGCGGACCTGATTCAACCAACTTTATGGAGACAAGTCCGGTTATTTCCCGTTTTTTCTCCTGATAATACAGATCAATGTCCCAGGCATCGTACTGCTTCGGCTTATCCTCGAACACCTGCAGCACATTTCCGCATTCACCTGGAGCGAGCACCTCACGGTCAGCATCACGGTCATACAGGCGGCATAGCTGACCCGAGGCATTCCATTCCATAATATAATGCGGGGTTGTCAGGGTGGAGTTTTCCCATATAAAATAGTCCGCTTGAGCTGCTGGTTCAACCTTTTCAGTAGTATGTGCACTAATGACTGCTGCTGCCAGCATTGGAATCTCCAGCGCTTCGATCAGCCATTTATTGTCCAGCTGCTGTGCACGCAATAGTGAACCGTGTTCATCCCGCCATTGTCTGAACTCAGAATCCTCGGCAGTTACGGTAAGCAGTCCTGCCTGGTCAAAGGACGCCCCGTTAAATACTGTATACACCGTTTTGTCCGTATCCTGAGTGGATGAACCGGTTAAAGCTTCAGCTGCTGCCTCGGCTGCCTGATTACCGATCTCCTCTGCTTCCGTATACTCTACGCGCGAATCCTCGTAGACCTCACGGATGGACGAGCCCGGAATAATATCATGGAACTGGTTGCGCAGGATGATTTTCCAGCCCTCATCTAATTCCGGCTTTGGATACTTCCCGAAGCTGCCCGACTCGGCAACCAGCAGCACCTGAAGCCACTCCGCTTCACGGTACAACAGCTCCAGCCGGCGGTTCATTTTTTTATTGTACGCCTGACTGGTGTAGGTTCCTCTATGGTATTCGAGATACAATTCGCCATCCCAAGTATGGACATATTGATCCGTACTCCGGATTGTCTCGTTCAGACGCTCAAAATACTCATCCGCCCGGCCCGGTTTCAAATTCGGTACCCCGGGTATAGCATCGAGTCTGCGCCGCATCTCCAGATGCTCCCGGTTTACTCCGCCGCCGCCGTCCCCGTATCCATAGGCAAGCAGCAGCTCACGGTTTAGATTCTTGTCCCGGTAGGAGTCCCAGATGCCCTGGACAGCAAACGGCTCCATTAAGCCGTTGTAGGTATAATACCAGGCGCTGGATTCCGGACCTTCCGGTGTCGTGATAAAGTGGGCAAGCACCTCGCTCCCGTCCATCCCCCGCCAGTGGAACGTATCATGCGGCATGCGGTTGTACTGGCTCCAGCTGATTTTAGTCGTCATAAACGTATCTATACCGGATTTGCGCAAAATCTGCGGTAGTGCCCAGCTGTACCCGAACACATCCGGCAGCCATAAATATTTGCATTCCACGCCGAACTCTTCCCGGAAAAATCTTGTACCGTACAAAATCTGACGCACCAGCGATTCGCCGCTTGTCAGGTTGCAGTCTGCCTCCAGCCACATCGCACCGCCGGCTTCCCAGCGGCCTTCACTGACCCGCGCGGAAATTTCGGCGTACAGCTCAGGGTAGTCCCGCTTGATGTAGTCGTACAACTGAGGCTGTGTCTGCAGAAAAATATATTCCGGGTACTGCTTCATCAGCCTCAGCACTGTGGAAAAAGAGCGTGCCGCCTTCTCCCGGGTATGGGTCAGCCGCCACAGCCAGGCAACGTCAATATGAGTATGCCCTATAGCCGTTACCGTTACCGGGTGCTGCTGTACCATCGCCTCAAGCCGCGCAGCCAGCTGCTCATCCGCTTCCCTGACAGAGGCGTAAAAAGCCTCGCTGCCCGGCCTCGACCAGTCCAGCAGGCGGAAGGCCCGGTCCAGCTCGCTCTGCAGCTCCTGCTTCAGCGGATCACTGCTGCCAAGCGATTTGTATACGGCCAGCATTGCCCGGCCGGTGTAATAGAGATTGTCGGCTGCCTCATCAAGCCACGCAAGCTCCGCCCGTTTGATCCGGTGCTCCTGCGGCACCGGCTGCCCGCCGCCTTCAAGACCTGACCATAACCGGAAGCTAAAGCTGACGGCGGTGCCGGCTGTCTCCGGCTCCAGAAAAACCTCCTGGTGATTGGAGTCCACTCCCTGATACGGCTTCCCGTTCAGAAACAGCAGTGATTCAAAACCGCTGTTATTCCCGCTGCCCGTACGCCCGAAGTCGAACAGGCCTACAATACGTTTGCCTAGCCAATGTACCGGAACCTCTACCGTACTGTGCAGCCAGAGGTACATATCCCGGCCGGTCCAGTAATCACCGATCCGGTAGGGATCTCCCAGCTTTAAGTCAGGCGGGTATAGACCGTTAGCCCCTTCCTTGTCTTCAAGGCCAAGCCATTCCGTTAAGACAACTGTCTCACGGTACCGGAAGCTTTCCAATTCAGCAATCCGTGCGCCAAGCTTCTCATCTGTCCAAAACAACGCTTTCAGCCTCCTTTGTATAACACGTGTTATATGCTAAAAAGAAAAGGCAATCCTATAAGCGGTATGCCATTTCGAGTGCGGTCCGGCTGATAGCCAGGGCCGCTTTTGAGTAAATCATTTAATAACTTAATATGCGTGTCCAGTAATACTTCTCTTTATCTTATAAACCAAACTTCATGCACTCTCTCCCGGTCTCAAGACCGCCGGCAGCCACAGCTTGCCAGGTTCGCCTGCGCCCCCTTGTTCCAGCTCCTTCAGGATGCAGCGTACGGCTTCCTCTCCCATACGTACATACGGAATTTCTACACAGCTAAGCCGGGGCACGCTCAAACGGTCGCCTTGAATGGTGTTATCTGCGGCCATAATCTTCAGCGTGTCGCCAATGCTGAGACTGAGCAGGCGGGCTGCACGGTAGAGGTCTGGAATCGTACTTGACCAGTTCACCAGCACCGGCGGCAATGTGTTGCCGCTCAGCGCCTGCAGCTCAGTAAGCCAGCTGATCCAGCCTTCTACACCCTCCTGCTCATCCATCCGCCGGATCTGCGGCTGATAGCCGTGTCCGCTGCACCAATCTTTATAGGCGTTGCGTCGGTTTTTCTCGGACCAGTTGATCCGTCTGCCGTCTGTCCCGTGATGCACCTCCGCATAGACCGGCCCCGCCTGACATTCTGTTTCATCCCTGCACAGATAATCCAGTGCTGTAAGGACACTGCCTCTATAATCTGCCAGCACGGAGTGGACTCCTTCTGTCTCTGCGTATCCTTCCACGGAGACATAGGGAACACCGGCGTCGTGCACTTTAGCGGCCCAGTCTGCACTGCGGTAGCTGGTATTGTCCAGGGTAATAATCCCGTCAATCTTGCGCTGGTGGTACAAGTCCAGCAGCGCGCTTCTGGCTTCACCCGGTCTCCGCTCGCCTGGTGAGCAGAGCAGAATGTGGTATCTGCCCGCTTCGCATTCCCGCTGCATCCCTTCGAGCAGCCGCATAAACAGCGGATGTCCGGTGTCACCGAATGCAGCCAGCGTCATGCTGCGGCCGGTCTTCATGCTGCGTGCTTGGGCATCCACATGATAGTTCAGCTCTGCAATCGCGAGCAGCACCGCCTCCCGGGTCAGGGCGCTTACCCCGATGCCCGGTGTATCGTTCAGCACAGCAGATACAACGCTGCGGGATACGCCCGCCAGCTTGGCTACATCGTGGCTGGTTACTCTTTTTTTGCTCATATCAGCACCTCGGCAAAAGTATAACACGTGTTATAACATGTGCATAGACCCTTTTACGGGGCTGTAGGAGTGCACATTGCGGACAAGTGAGCCTGCGGCTAAGTGCTTGGGTTAAGATCAATGGGATAAATCCCATTGTTCCTGCTCTTTCACCCAAAGTGGGCCACATCAATGGGATAAATACCATTGTTCCTGCTCTTTCACCCAAAGCGGGTCACATTAATGAGATAAACTTATTCTTTTCACCAGGTACTTTTTTGCGTATAGACACGGCTTATATGGTCATTGTATTGGTCAGCCTGCCCAGCTTTTCGATCTCCACGGTCACGACATCGCCGGACTTCAGGAATACCCGTTGCTCCGGTGGATAACCGAGTACCACGCCTTCCGGTGTGCCGGTCAGAATGATGTCCCCCGGTTCCAGCGTCATATGCTGTGAGATGTAGCTGATAATCTCATCACAAGGGAAGATCATATCCTCCGTGCTGGAGGATTGCCGGGCTTCACCGTTAACCGTGCAGGAGATCCTCAGGTTATTCGGGTTCCCGACTTCATCGGCTGTAACCAGATAAGGGCCTATCGGAGCGAATTTATCACAGGTTTTACCGAGCAGCCATTGCTGGGTCCGGAACTGCAAATCACGGGCTGACAGGTCATTCGCACAGCAATACCCGAAGACATAATCCAGTGCTTCTTCTTTGTTTACATTATAGGCTTTACAGCCAATCACTATGGCCAGCTCCGCTTCATAGTCTACTTGCTGCGAAGCAGCAGGCAAAGGTACAGGCTCCAGATGTCCAGCCAGCGCATTATTGAATTTGCTGAAAAGAATCGGCGTCTGCGGGATCGGTGACTTCGTTTCTTCCGCATGCTTGCGGTAGTTCAGGCCTACACACACGATTTTTCCGGGGCTGGTTACGCAGGGCGCAAAGGCCAGCTTGGATTCATCTAACAGCTGCAGCCTGACGTTAGTATCATTTTCAGCCAATTGTTGAAGGTTCAGGAGCCTCTTAAGGGATTCTGCACCTCCGTGTATGACTTCCTGAATACTTAATTCCGCAGTTTCCTCTTGTCCATAGACAACCGAAGCATCTGTAACGTCCAGTATGCCGTTTTCCGTATGTATTCCCACGCGGTAAACTCCGTCTTGAATATAGCTGAGCAGCTTCATAGTCTCTTGTCTCCTCTCGTTATTGTTATTATATAGCTAATCTCTAACAAGATTATCATATACAAGCCCGAAGAATAGCAAATCACATTTTGTGAATTGATGCACAAGCTTGATAATAGTATAATTCAAGTAGTGAATATGTCTTTATACAGGTACATCCAATGAGGAGGAAGCATCATGGAAGAAGTACGGATTCAGAAAAATGACCGTGCAGTAAGCTTTAGAGTGATTGAAGATGTCGGGGAATATATCGTATTTGATATGTCAATGACCGGACCCGCCCGGAACCGGACGAGTTATAGCGGCGGTGTATTTCAAGAGGCATGGCAGGCAGTTGAAGCTATTATAGGGGAAATCAGCATTCCTGAGGAACTCCGCAAATACGCAAACAGATACTAATCTATGGCCCCGCATAGGAGCTTACTTTGTAAAATAGAACCGTAAACCCTGTTCACATAAGCTGACAGGCTCTCCACAGCGGAATTTAGGATAAAAAGGGCTGTCCCAAAAGCCATGAAATGGCTGCGGGACAGCCCTTGTTTTTTGAGTAGGATCACCTTTAATCTTCGTGAGGACGCTACGCGAACGGACCGTTGTTACAATCGCTGTTGTGTCCAGATTTTATTTATTTCCCTTAGCGGTGAAAATCCGGACACAAAGGCGACCGCTACCGCTTTTCCACAATCGTTCCGCCCTCTCCTCTGTTTAAGCGGGAAAAGTGTCTGCAAATCTCGTTTAAACCACAAAAAAATCGCCCTTTTTGGTAAAATGGAAGTACCATCAACCATCTCAAAAAGGAGCGATTTCTTTGTACATTCAATATACCATGGACCAACTTTGCTTGCCAATGGATCTGGAAGAAGATATTCCCTCGAACCACCTCGTTCGTGTCGTGAATGCAGCCGTCCATCGGCTGGACGACACCATCTTTGACGCTGCCTATCCCGGCGGCGGCCGCGACAGCTACCATCCTAAAACGCTGACCAAAGTTATTATCTACGCCTACACGCAGCGTATCTATTCCTCCCGCCAAATCGCCAAAGCGGTCTAGGAAAACAATCCCTTCATGTGGCTGGCTGGACGTCAACGTCCGAATTTCCGCACACTCAACCGCTTTCGTTCCGAGCGGATGAAGGACGTCCTTGAAACGGTATTTACCGCCGTGCTTCAGTTTTTGGCTGATGAAAAGTACGTCTCGCTGGAGCATTACTTTGTAGACGGAACCAAGATCGAGGCCAACGCCAATCGCTATACCTTTGTGTGGGGGAAAGCAGTCAGCAAACACAAAGAGAAATTACAGGAAAAGGTACACACCCTGTTCGCGAGCATTGAAGCCGCAGAGGACGAAGAAGAACGTGAATACCACGGAATGAACCTCCCTGAACTCGGCGAGTCTTCCAGTTGGTACAGCGAAAAACTCGAACAAGCCGCGCAAAAGCTTGAAGCGCAGCTATTGGAAAAGCCAAAAGACAAGCCCCTGAAAAAATTGCGGATGCAGGCTACGGCAGTGAAGAAAACTACGCCTATCTGGAAAAAGAAAAGATTCAAGCGGTAGTGAAATACGGCAGCTACCACAAAGATAAGAGTAAAGCTTGGAAAGAGAATATTGGAAAGATTGAGAACTGGACGTACACGGAAACCGAGGATACATGGACGTGCCCAGCCGGACAAATCCTGCATTTCCGCAAAGAAAGCAAGGAACTCTTGGAGAGTGGATATGAGATTCGAAAACGTCATTACCGAAGCCTAAGTTGCGACGGTTGCCCGCTAAAGGAACGCTGTACAAAGGCTGGAGGTCATCGGGAAGTGGTTGTCAGTCTGGAACGACTGCGATACCAGAAACAGGCTCGGGCCATCTTGCAAAGCGAGGAAGGATACGCTTTGGCCGTACGCCGGATGACAGAGCCAGAAAGTGTTTTTGGACAATTAAAGAACAACCGGGGCTTCCGGCGGTTTCTGCTTCGCGGCTTGGAAAAAGTGACGCTTGAAGTCGGGTGGCTTTCCCTTGCCCACAATCTACTGAAGCAAGCTACACAGGACCAAAAACGCAGAGCCGCAATCCTCCAATAACAGGAGAATCGCGGCTCTGTTGATATTTTTACGGTTTTGAAAATAGGAAGGGTCTGTCTCCGCTCGTAGAAAATCTACTTTTGGGACAGTCCCTTCCGAACGTATACCGCTATTCCTCTGTTACTTCAACCTTTGTACTTTTCCGCTGCATTACCGGATGATTGTCCAGTGCAATCGGCTCTGCAAATTGCACACCTGCAAAGAGCAGGTCACTTTGCTCCTGCTGCTCTATTCTGGCCTTAGATGGTTGCACGGTTAGCTTCCTGATGATTTCTCCGCTGCCATTCACCAGTTCAACAACAACCTCCTGCCCTGTCCGGCTTATCCGCAGCTCCGCCCCCGATTCGGCCTCAAACTCCAGCTTGTCAAACGGCGCTATATCAATCACTGCCTTAAGCTTAATTCCCTTGAAACGGTAGGTGTACTGCTGCTCTGCGTTATTCGCTGAATATTCAGCCTCAATCATACCCTCTCCGACTTTCACATGATAATGGAGATCGTTCAACTCCCGCGGGATTCGCGGAGCTAGCAGAACCGTATGATGGATCATGTCAGGCCGGATGCCCAGGAAATACTGATACCATACACGCAGCTGCTCTGCATTGGACCAGGCCTGCAGATAAGCCCCGGTCAGTTTGGCCCAATTCTCCCCCTCATGCGGGTATGCATCCAGGTTCTCACTCAGTCCTCCTACGACCCCAAGATGCAGCGCCTGCCAGTTCATATTATGGAATAGCTTATAGGCGGTTTCTTCCTGGCCGGCTTCAATCATGCGCTGCATGGCAATGCCGTTCAGCCAGGTCCACACGGTACCGTTATGGTAAGCTTCATCTTTAGGGTACTGCTCTGTCAGGTGGAAAGGATGGAAAAAAGGATGCTTACGGTCCAGCGAAGCAACACCCCAAGGATACACTAGCTCCTCCCATGCGGTACGTACTGCGGCATCCTTAAATTCACGATCTTCGAACATGTCAAAGGCAAACAGCTGGTTCGGACGCAAAGTGAACTCCGGCTCGTCAGCAGCGTTTAATCGGTCCGCCAGATAAGGATATGCCGAATCGCGGAAATCCTGCTCAAAATTGCTTTTTAAGCGGTCCGCCAGGCTTCTCCACCGATCTGCCCGCTCTTGATCGCCCATATATTCGGCAAAATACACACCTGCCCGCAGCTGGTGATACCACAGGGCCTGTATATCATTGGCGCGGGTTTCCCTTGGAGAGTAGGAGTTCAGATCAGCATCCCGCGCATCCATCCAGGTCTCATTATCATCATGGGTAAGATAGCCTTTGGCATCCACCCAGTACTTGAGCGAACCTTCGATACTACTGCGCACCGCCGGGTATAGCTTCTTAATAACCTCTGTATCCCCGGAATATTTAACATAATCCTGCAGCTGGATAATAAACCTCGGGGTCCCGTCGGTCGTGTGGTAGTCAATATTCTCCGGCGCCAGGATATTCGGAACTCTGCCGTAATACTTCGAGGTCTTATCTGTGTTTTGGTATTCGGCAAAAGACATGAGAATATGCTTAGCCGTTTCGAACTGGCCGCTGACCAGTACCGCACCCGGAAGAGCGATGAACTGATCGCGGCCCCAGTATTCATTGAACCAGGGCAGTCCGGCATAGATCCCCTCGCCCTGCTGTCTGGTTACGAGCTGATCCATAGTTAGGCTGAGCCAGTGGAGTGCGAGTGTCAGCCGTTCATTGCTGCTGGTAACATAAGCATTCTGCTGCAAAAAATCCTCCATACGCTTGATGCGCTCAGCCTTCAGCCGGTCCGCGTGCGCTTCAGTATCTTGAATGAGGGCAGCCGCTTCGTCTTCTGTCCGGGCAGCGGAAATGTAGAAGCCCGCGGCTTCGCCATCTGTATGGAAGACCTTGCTCCGCATCGATAACGGACGGGCATTTCGGGGACGCAGTGCAATGATCCACTCCCCTTCCATGGCCTTGAAATAAGCGGTATTCCCGCTGAGCTGCAAATACTCAAGCTCTTTCCCTTTTAGAGCAATCCCAATGTCTTTCCCTGCCCCGCTCAGGCTTACCTCAAGCACATTCCGGTAATCAAACAGCCATAGCTCTTCGGTCAGGCTGCCGTGGGTTCGGATCATGGAATAGGGGCTGACTTCAACCGCTGCTTGCTGATTATCCAGCTCCCTATTGTCGGCATATATGATGTACCCGCCAAAGAGCCGGTTTTTCGCCACATTCAATCCCTCAAAATAAGCGTGTTCAGGATGATCCGTTATATGGGATTGGGTAAAGTAATAGGCCGCTTCTTTATTGGTGTACGAGACTGCGCGGTTGTCCTTCCGTTCAATCTTCATCGTCATTTTCTCCAGAAAAGACGGTTTCGCACCTGATGTCATGACTGTTCCTCCTGCATAATTTAGTTTACTCTGCTGCCAGCAGTCTAAACGAATAAGCTTCCATACGGATTTCCGCAGCGGTTTCAACCGGCTGATCATTGTACAAATCTCTCATTTTCCGTCCTTGCATTTCGCCGGGAAGCCCAATATCGGCTGGCTCGCTGGAATTATGGATGAGCACAAACAGGGTGCCGCTGCGGCTTTCTTTTTTGTAAATCAAAGTATGGGTTGCTCCCCCTGCGGACAACCATACAATATCAATCGCCTTAAACAGCGGATTCTCCTTGCGGAGCCCGATCAGTCTGCGGATCGTTTGATACAGCGTCAGATTCTGCTGCTCCGTCTTCCAAGGCATACACTGACGGTTATGATGTTCGTCCCCGCCCAGGCCGACTTCACCGCCATAATAGATGCTCGGCGAACCGCCATAGGTCAGCAGGAAAACATAAGGAAGCTTCACCAGCTCCGGGTCTCCTCCGCAAAAGTGCAGAATCCGCGCGGTATCATGGCTGTCGAGCAGATTAAACATATTCCGTGCTACATGCTTAGGATAGCTGACCAGCAGCTGATTAATGGCATACACAAAATCCTCAGCAGTATATTGCTCCTGTTCCGGTAGATTCGTCCCGAAGTAGCGGGTAACCGGCCCAGTGAACTCATAATTCATTACCGCATCGAACTGGTCACCCTGCAGCCACGGATTGGAATAGAGCCAATTTTCCCCTAGAATATAGATGTCTTTGCGGATGGCCTTGATCCGTTTGCGGAATTCCCGCCAAAAATCATGGGACACTTCATTCGCCACATCGAGCCGCCAGCCGTCTATATTATAGTGTTCCGTCCAATAGACAGCTGCGCTTATCAGATACTCTCTTGCCGCAGGATTACCGGTATTCCACTTGGGCATCTGATCCGTATACGCAAACGTCCGGTAATTCAAATGCTCTCCGAAATAATAGCCTTCTCTGGCCGCAAGCGCAGTGTCAGGTACCACTGGTTTGTCCGCGTCCAGGATATAGAAGTAGTCAAAATAAGGCGAGCTGCTGCCGTGCTTCAATACATCCTGCCAGAACGGGTGCTCATAGCCGCAATGGTTGAACACCGCATCGAGCATAACCCGTATACCCCGCTTGTGCGCCTCTTCTACCATCTGCCCGAAAGTCTCATTGTCGCCGAAATGCGGATCAATCTTGAAATAATCCCTTGTATCATATTTATGGGAGCTCGGCGAATCAAAAAGCGGGGTAAAATATATGCCCGTACAGCCAAGATCACGGATGTAATCAAGTTTTTCGCTGATTCCCTGCAGATTTCCGCCGAACTTTTTGCCGTTACCGTCAAGCTGGTCGCTCCCCCATTCCAGAATATCATCAGAAGGAACCGCCGTAGCGCTGCGGTTGAACCGATCAGGGAAAATCTGGTACCACACCGTATCAGAAACCCATTCCGGCGCTGTATACAGGTCTTCTTCCAGAATATAAGGATAATGGAAATAGTTCGTATGATCCTTAGGCGGTGTCCAGTCTTCGGGAAGCGGAACAAACTGCTGGCAGCCGGCAAAACAAAACTCACGGCCATCCTCCAGCACAAAGGCATATTTGATTCTTCTCCAGTTAAAGCCCGGAAGCTCGGCAAACCAGCAGTCGTGGTACCGGGTAACATACTCCTTCTTCATCTCCACATGCAGCATCGTATCTACAGCAAATTCATAGACATGAGAATCCTTGGCTACCGGTTTCCAGTTGAAGGGATCAATAGCCAGCAAGGTGACCGACTGGATATCATTTTTTTTCGTTTTGATGCGGATATGCAGGGTCTCAGAATCAAAGGCGTATGACAATGCCCCTATAGGTTCATGAATAAAGGCCGCTAAATCCATAGCAGTACACTCCTCACAGCGGGAATTTTAACATAACTTATACGTTTAAGTGATTTAAGTATATCGTCCATTTGGAGTGTCTGTCAATCGTTCTTCCCCCATTGTATGGTCCGTGTTTGTGGGTAAGCTTGCCAATTCTATTACACCAACATATAATAAATTAGATGAAAACCAAACTGCTATGCTAACGGAGGCGTTATGAATTTGCGCATTTATGACCGGCTGGACCCGGTTTTTGAAACCCTGGGATTATTGTATTTCAGCTACAAGCCTGACTCCTACCGGAAAGGCACAATCGAGGATCTGAACACATTTGGACTGGATGGTGAAGTCTTTTACAACAAGCATTTAAAAATCATCGAAAAATACATTCTCACCTTTAGCAAACATCGCGTTCTTGAGCCGGAAGCCACTTTTTTCCTGGATGATAACGATAATGCCTTCTTCCACCTCCTGCACGCGCTGTTGAGTGAACACCCGGATTGGCTGACTTCACTGGAAGAGATTCCTGAGAAAATCATTCGGGATCAGTTAGTAAAAGCGATATACAGTATGGAAGCCATGCAAAATCATTCCCCGGTAGATGCCGCTCCGGTGTCTGTCCGTACGCTGGATGAAATTTTAACTTTTCTAAGCCACAGTCCGCTTCAGGAAACTACCAAGTGGAAACTTATGCGTCTGCTGTATCAGCCCCGGACGCAGCTGCTTACCTTTGCCGGGATTGTTAAATCCAATCTGCCTGCCTTTGAGCAGGCTTGCCTTGAAGTAGAGAAACCGCTCAGCAAGCTTATTCCCGCCTATGTCAAGTCTGTAAGTAAACAGTATGATGAGCAGTTTGCCAGGCTGGTAGAAATGTTAGATGATGAGAACCCGGTAATCTATCCCTCCCTGATCGTGCCGCTCGGCCAGATGATGTTGTCCGGCAGAGCCTATTACGGGTTATACGTAGATGAACTGCCGATTGCCAGTAAGCAGCATTCAGATTCCAGGGAGCTTTTACTGCTGCGGATAAAGGCACTGGCTGATAACAGCAAACTGCAGATTCTGGCTTCACTGAAGGTAAGTCCCAAATACAATCTGGAGATTGCCGATCAGCTTGGGCTGACAGCTGCCACTACCTCCCATCATATGAATGTTCTGCTTGCCTGCGGGATGGTCCGGGTCGAAAAGAACAATGGCAGAGTATATTATCATCTCAATACAGAGAACCTGCAGGTGCTGATCGACGATCTGCAGCAGTTTCTTTTATAGTTCGATCCCTTCTTCCCGTGATACTCCTGCGGGGAGTTTTGTTATAAATTGTAGTTTGATAAACATATTATTTATTTGACGATTATATAACTTATGTGTTACCTTCATCTTACACATCATATACAAATCTAATATTGGGGATGATTAATTGTGAAACGTGCTCTGACCCGCAGTAAGCTGCTCCTGGCTGCAACGCTTTTTTTTAGTATGATTTCCGCTGCCGCCGGTGTGCTGATTGCACTTATTCTGCAAAAGGTGATTGATGCCGCCCTCCAGGACAATCAACAGCTTTTTCAGCGTATTCTGCTGCTCTCCATCGTTTATGTAGTGCTGCTCTGCCTAGTCAGCTTCATCTATGCACTCTGCAGTAAAGCGCTTATCCGTAATATAACAATATCGCTCAGAGAACGGTTATTCCGCGGTGTGCTTCACAAAAAAACAGCGGACTTCAAGTCGGTCAATACAGCCGATTACCTGTCGGCGCTAACCAATGATATTAAATTGGTTGCAGAGAATGTCGTCCAGCCCCTCCTTCACACCTTTCAAAATGCCGTTATTTTTACCGCCTCGCTGTTCGCTCTCCTCTCATTAAGCCCGCTGATTACGCTTATTCTGGTTATTGGCATGGTCTTGATGTTTTCCATTCCTTCGCTTTTCGGAAATAGGCTGCAGAGCAGGCTCAACGCCGTATCTGCCGAGATGTCCCGGTTTACTGCGCATATCAAAGATTTACTGGCCGGATATGAAGTAATCATGTCGTTCGGGCTTAAAAGGCATACTGAAGGAGATTTTCAGCAGACCAATCAAAAGGCTGCCAATGTTAGCTTTGCCGCAGACCGGCTATTCGCAGCAAATGACAGCATTTCGGAAGCTTTAGCTATATTAAGTCAGCTTACAGTCATGTTTGTTGCCGCTTATTTGATCATCACCGGTCATATTTCCGCCGGCAGCCTGGTTGCATTGGTCCAGCTGAGCGGCGGATTGGTCGGACCTGTGCTTATCCTGATGCAGAATGTTCCCAAAATCAGAAGCATGAAGCCTATCCTTGAACGCATAGAACAACTGGCTGGAGAGCCAGGGCAATCTTCAGAAACAGAGCTTCCAATGCCTGTATTTGAAGATTCATTAGAGGTGCGCCAGCTAAGCTTTGCCTACCAGCCTGATCAGCCAGTTCTAAAGGAAATTAATCTTACACTGCAAAAGGGAAAAAAAGTTGCTGTAATCGGACCCAGCGGCTGCGGAAAATCCACGCTTGTTAAGTTGCTTAGCGGGTACTATGAGGAATATGATGGTTCCATCCTGTTGGACGGAGCTGAAATAAAAACGCTAAACAGCGAATCGATGCTTCATATAACATCTACGATTCATCAGAATGTATATTTGTTTGACTCTGATATCCGGCATAACATCTGTCTGGACGAAGAATTTCCAGAGCATGTGCTGGAATCAGCGCTCCGCAGCAGCAGCCTGTATGATTATGTGCAGCAGCTGCCTGAAGGATTATCCACTGCGGTCGGGGAAAACGGCTCTCAGCTCTCCGGCGGACAGCGGCAGCGGGTAGCAGTGGCCCGGGCGCTGATCCGCAGTAAACCCATCCTGATTCTCGATGAGGGCACGTCTGCTGTCGACAGGCAAACTGCCTATGATATTGAAAACAGCCTGCTGGCACTGCCCGATCTTACGCTTATTACCATTACGCATAATCTGAATGATGAGCTACTAGAGCAATATGATGAAATTCTGTTTATGGAGGAAGGACAGATTACAGGTACCGGCAGCTTTAGGGAAATGCGGGAACACGGAGGCAGCTTCGGCCGCTTTTATCATAAGAAAGAATCGGGTCCTCATATTGCTGACGGCTCGTTGAGCTATTAATTGGTGTACACAAAAACTCCTCCTTACCGGACTGCCGTTAGCTATAGGCAGCTGAAGGAGGAGTTATTTACTTTTTGACCGGCAGTAACACTACTCCTTTCCTAGCAGCTCGTCAATCCGCTCCTTAGCACCTTTCCAGGAGGTCATAAGCGGAAACGCATATTCTTCCCGTGCTCTCAGATTCCAGGGATGCGGGATACACAGTACTTTCTTGCCCTCCTGTACAGCAGGGAGCAGATTATGCGGACCATCGTCAATCAGCAGATCGAAGTTGATCAGGTGCTTCCGCTTGCAGGTAAAGAAGTTATCAGCCGGGATAAACGGCATATGCTTTTGCAGCCAGTTCCATTTTTCCACAACGGTTTTCGGCACTGCTGCTGTAACAATAATGACATCATAAGCGTTATGCAGCTTCTCCATCTCTTCAACTACATGCTCATCGAACAGCTCAAGCTCCTCATACAGACCCGGTCTTCCGAAAAAGATATCCATCGTGCTGTCCGGATGGCGCAGGTGGTCACTGTTCCAGTCGAACATATCCTCGTAGCGTAGCAGATGGGTCGGAAATTCATTATTGTTATGATAAATCGCCCGCTTAACGAGATGGCAGATAGTATCATCCATATCGACTGCGATAATTGGTTTTCTCATAGATTGTCTCCTATTTTATATTCTATTTTATATTCTATTTTCTGTTCAGCCCCATACTGACCGTGTCATGCCACGGTTCCGGTATTCCGTCGCAGTTGCAGCCAGCGTACAGGAGGCAATACTCCCGCTGATATGCATAACTGCTACTCCGGCCGGGACATCATCAAGCGTAGCCAGAAACAGCTTCCAGCCCGGTCTGTTCAGCAGCCCAATGTTATTGTTAATGAAATGAGGCTTGGCAGATAGCGGCATCCCGGAGCCCAGGCAATGAATTTCGGCAAAAGCGTCAAATTCAGACGGCTGGGTTATTTCAATAATGTTTATATTAGACTGTTGTTCAGGCGGTTCCTGGTTAGGTAGCCCGTATAGCACAGAATGAAAGCCTGTCTGATGCAAGCCCTTTTCTACCAGAGCTGTGAAAAGCCTGGAACCGGAACGGAGCGGATCGATATCGATCTGAAAGGCTCGCTCTCTGGACTGGTAGAACTGAAGGATAGCCTCCAGCTGATCACTATCTTCTTCCGAGAGTCCTTTAACGGAATTAAACAGCGCCCAAGGCATAGTCCTGATGTAAAATGCGGCAGCATTCCCGAAACGTGCAATCTCCACTCCCTCCGGATTCCCTTCCCGTTCAAGGATGGACTGAATTCTTGACGTGAGAAAGTCTATCTCAGACTGCTGGATTTGTGCAGCAAGTGTGCTGGTCAGGACTGGAACTATCACTGGATTCACCTCTTCCATGGTAAAAATCTAGCTAGCTTAGATCCTTTATATACCAAGCATCACAGGCAAAATGCTCAGATCCGGCAAGTGGCTCCGCCAGCAGTGAGAAGCCCTGTTTCTGATAAAAGCGGTTCGCGGCGGCCATAGTCTGCAGCGTTTCCAGGTAACACTGTTTATAATGCAGCTTGGCGAAATCCAGTGCAGTCTGCAGCAGTTCCTGAGCGATCCCTGTTCCCCGGGCTGACGCAGTGAGATACATTTTCTGCAATTCACATACTTCATCCGACTCGTCAAAAGCGGCGATTCCGCAGCCTCCCTGTACTTCCCCGGCCTCTTCCACGATCCAGTAAGCCCGGTTATCTGCTGCATTGTAATAGCTGTAGAGATCATGCATGCTCGTATCAGCCCAGGCCAGGCCTTCACGGTTGCCTCCGTATTCAATCAGGCATTCACGGATAATCCGTTCGATTGAGCCGTTGTCTGAAATTTGAATCGGTCTTATGTTCATCTGTATTCTGCCCCCAACAATCCTAATCTGTTTTATTTTGCTATTATACAGGATTAAGCAGGCCTGAACTACTGATCCCGGCCGAAACAAAGGAAACCAGTCCCGGAGTTTCGCTCTTTTGATTTCCAACTGAAACGGCAAGCATGTTACGATATAGTAACTGGAATTCATCTCGACTCAGATCATAAGGAGCCTATTATAATGAACAAACTCGTCTTTTTCCTGGGTCCGGCAGGCGCCGGTAAAACTACATTAGCCAAGGCAGTCGCTTCCCGCCGCAAAGCCGCTTTTTTCGACATGGATATTTTATTAAGGCCAGCGGCAGATGCTATTATGACTATGCACGGACTGGACCCGACAGACAGGGATTCCGCCGAATACAAAAAACTGTGCCGCGACCTAGGCTACCGGATCACCATGGATGCCGCACTGGATAATCTAGGCCTGGACAGCGATGTCTTTGTGGTGGGACCCTTCACGAAGGAAGCGGCAGAACCCGGCTGGATTGAAAGCGAGCTGAGCCGGATCGGCCTTACACTGCAGGACATTGAAGTCAAAGTCGTGCTGGTCACATTAGCTGACGAAGAGCTGTTCCGCGAGCGGATACAGGGCAGACATTCCCCCCTGGATGACTGGAAGTTCAGTCATTGGGAGGTCTTCCGCTCGTCACTGGGCAGCCGTACGGTTGCATGGCCGCTCCCGGAGGCAAATGTGGCGCTAATCGATAATTCGCATCCCGATGTAGCGGTTACCGCTAAGCTGGCAGAGTTGTTTATTTATAGTTGAGTAAAAGCAGCCGGCAGGCTGCTTTTTGACTAATGCATTGGGGTTCACTCCACAGAACCTTTTACGATTCCGTAGTACAGCTTATCGTCATATTCTCCAGTATCACAATAATAGAAGCTCTCTTTTAGCGTTCCCTCGTATTTCATTTGCGCTTTCTGTAGCACTCTGCCGGAGACAGCATTGCGTCCGCGATGATAAGCCTGCAGCCGGTGCAGCCCGGTACGGGCGAAGGTAAATTGAATGACTGCTGTTAATGCCTCAGTTACATACCCTTTGTTCTGATACGCTTGACCGATACAATATTCAAGTTCCGCCTGATGATGTTCGCAATCCACATGACAAAAAGCAATTTGTCCGATGCATGTTTCCCGGTCTTTAAGGGTAACCGCCCACCGGTAAAAGTCATCTTTTCTATAGGCAGATATCCACTTCTGCAATAGTCCTTCTATTGAGGATATACTTCCGTATACAGGTTCGCCGTATTCCGCCTGAACTGCCGGGTCATTGATCCAATTCGTATACATGCTTCCGGCATCCAGCAGCGTAAACGGCCTTAGCTTCAATCTGTCCGTTTCAATCTTTTGGGTTCCCGCCTGCATCGTAGCTCACTCCAATCTAAGCGTTGTAAAGCTTAGCGCATATATCCATTTTACGAGCGTGAAATCAGTGGCGCCATGCACTCATTGACATGAAATTTGGTCTCTGTTATGTTTCGGCTGCCTTCATTTAAGCAACATTTTCCAACAATCCCCGTATAGCCATTTAAAGGAGCTGATCTTATGATCCTTTCAGGAATATTCATGCTTATGATTGGGATCGGGACGATTGTCTTTGGCATCTATGTCCGCAAGAATCCTACTTTTGGCTGGCGCATGAATGAAGGATGGAAAGTTAGCGGCGACTCTGAGCCAAGCCAAGCCTACATCGATTCAAGAACGTTCTCAGGTGCTGTGGCAATATGGATAGGGGCATTTTTTATGGCCATGGGTATTTTACAGTTCATTTAATCCAACCCATGCAGCTGCTTGAACTGCTCTGGAGTCATTCCGGTTAATCGTTTGAATACCGCGCAGAAGTAGCTCGCGTTCTCAAAGCCTGTCAGCTGTGCGATCTCGTACAGCTTTTTTTCACGTTCCTGATACATCAATTGCTTGCTCCGGTTAATGCGCTGCTTATTGATATAGGTTACCGGCCGGTCATGAACCGTACGCTGAAACAGCCGGCACAAATATTGCGGAGAAACAGAGATTACCTCAGACAGCTCCTTTAAGGTCAGTGTCCGGTGCAGATGAAGCTCAATATGCTCCAGCACCGGTTTGATCCGCACAAGCTCATCCTCGTTATTCGGAGCAGGAGGCAGGTTTCTTTTTAAATCCAGCAGTAGCGAGTACAGCAGCTTGGAACGTTCCAGGTTCACCTCGAGATCATTGCCTCCCGGCAGCAGCAGCATTTCCTTTAGCGGAGCAAGAAGATCAGGTTCCCTAAGTCTCCAGATACCCGACTCACGGATGCCCGCATAGGACAGCATCCCTCCGGCCTCTCTCCCCTGAAAAGATATCCAGACCAGCTCCCACTCCCGGCTAACCGGCGTGTAGGAATGCGGAATATCCGGAAAAGTAATGAAAATATCTCCCGGGCCGACAATCTGCCGTTTATCCTTTATCGTCAGCTCGCCCTTTCCGTCCAAAATCTGATGCAGCTGATAATCCGGAAACCCTGCCGGACGCTCCGTCTCATCCTGGTGTTCCCAATATCCGATCGTTGTAGCATACAGCGGCAGCTGAACCGTATCATCTGTCCCGCAAAAAACCATCATGCTCTGCAAGGCGCTTCACCTGTTTCATATATTGTTATATCACTATAATATCCTTGTATATCTTATAGGCATTTGCCAATTTATAATATGAATATAACAATACAAGGAGATGTTAATGTGCGCAAGAAGCTAAACTACCAACCACCCGCCAACGGCTATCCTGAATGGAATAACAATCCCGAAATTTTTGAATTGAACCGCTTGCCGGCTCATTCATCCATGATGTCCTACACGACCGTAGAGCAGGCACTGCGTGGAGACAAAACAGCATCTCCGAATTATCAAACCCTTAACGGCAGCTGGAAGTTTGCCTTCGCGGAGACCCCTGAGCAGCGCATCAAGGATTTCTATAAATCAGATTACGATACCAGCAGCTGGGCCGAAATCCCTGTGCCCTCCCATTGGCAGTTCCAGGGGTATGATTATCCGCAATATACCAATGTTCGTTATCCCTGGGCCCTTTCCGAGCCTGACCTGAAGCCGCCTTTTGCTCCAACCGTGTATAATCCCGTAGGCTCGTACACCCGGACATTTACTGTACCAGAAGCCTGGGAAGGCCAGCCTGTATTCCTTAGCTTCCAGGGGGGTCGAATCCGCATTTTATGTATGGGTGAACGGTGAACTCGCGGGTTATGGTGAAGACACCTTTACCCCATCAGAATATGATATTACTGCTTACCTGCATAAAGGCGAGAATAAGCTTGCTGTTGAAGTCTACCGCTGGTGTGATGCAAGCTGGCTGGAGGATCAGGATTTCTGGCGGCTTAGCGGGATTTTCCGCGAAGTTTATTTATACACGACTCCTCAAGTACACCTTACGGACTTTTCTGTCGTGACGGAGCTTGATGAAGATTTTGCGGATGCCGATCTTAAGGTGAACCTGCAGCTGGAAAATTATTTCAACCGGGAGCTCTCCCCTCATTCCGTTCAAATCCAGCTCTTTGACGACCAAAAACAGCCAATCTTTGAACAGCCGTTATCGGCGGATATTACATTTGCTGTAGGTGAGGTTCAGCAGCTTAAGCTGTACGCACACATCGAACGCCCTAAGAAGTGGAGTGCGGAGAAGCCTTATTTATATACCCTCCTCATCACCGTTGTGGACAATCAGGATCAGCTGCAGGAAGCGGTCAGCTGCAAGGTTGGTTTCCGCACGTTCGAGATCAAAGACGGACTGATGAAAATCAACGGCAAACGGATTGTGCTGAAAGGCACCAACCGCCATGAATTTTCCTGCGACACCGGCCGCGCCTTGTCAAAAGAAGATATGATCCGCGATATTCAGCTCATGAAATCCCATAACATCAATGCTGTACGGACTTCCCATTACCCGAACCAGTCTGTATGGTATGAGCTGTGCGATGAATACGGCCTTTATGTGATTGATGAGACGAATCTGGAGACCCATGGTTCCTGGCAGTATGGCCAGCAGGAGCTGCATGCATACAACGTTCCCGCAAGCAGACCGGAATGGCGCGCCAATGTCATCGACCGCTGCAATTCCATGATGCAAAGAGACAAGAATCATCCGTCCGTGATTATCTGGTCCCTGGGCAACGAATCCTTCGGCGGCGATAACTTCCTTGCCATGCATGATTACCTGAGAGAATCCGATCCGACCCGGCCTGTTCACTATGAAGGCATTTTCCACTACAGACCGTCGGAGGCAGCCAGCGATATCGAGTCCACTATGTACATCAAGCCGGATGCCGTGGAGGAATATGCCAAAAGCAACCCGCAAAAGCCTTATATTCTGTGCGAATACAGCCATGCGATGGGCAACTCCTGCGGCGGACTGCATCTCTATACAGAGCTGTTTGATAAATATGATATTATTCAAGGCGCCTTTATCTGGGACTGGGTGGATCAGGCGATCCGCACTACCACAGCAGAAGGTATAGAGTACCTGGCGTATGGCGGAGACTTTGGCGAAACCCCGCATGACGGAAACTTTAGCGGCAATGGCTTATTGTTTGCGGACCGTACAGTAACTCCGAAACTGCTTGAGGTGAAGAAATGCTATCAGAGCATCAAAATCTCGGCCCTGGATTTGCAAAAAGGGCACTTCCAGCTCCGCAATACCTTTTTGTTTACCAATATCGAAGAGTACAGCCTGGAGTGGCGAATCGCCCGGGATGGAGAAACCACCCAAGAAGGAACTATGCGGGTTGGTGCAGCACCTGGCGAAACGGTCGAATTTATCATTCCTTATGAGCTGAATGAATTGGTCAATGGTAAAGAAGCTGTGCTGACTATTTCCTTTACCCAGCCTGAAGAAACCTCATGGTCAGAAGCCAATCATGTGATGGCCTGGGAACAGTTTGTATTAGTGCCCTGGTTGGCTTCCAGCCGTGCGGTATCCACAAGCGGTGCACTTCACATTGCCGAACAAGAAAACGCCGTCATCATTTCAGGCGATAGCTTCTCTCTAGCCTTCAATACAACGACCGGAGAATTGTACTCCTATCAGACTGCCGGTCAGGAACGTTTACTTCAGCCTGCAAGAGCGAATTTCTGGCGGGCTGTCACGGATAATGACCTGGGTAACGGCCTGGATAAACGCTGCGCCGTCTGGAAAGAAGCCTCCTCCTCCCAGAGTTTGATCGACTTCAACTGTCATACGGAGGGCAGCCGCTGCTTTGTCTCAGCTACCTACCTCCTGTTCACGAATCCTGACTCCATTCTGCGGGTGAAATATGAGATCCGGACAGATGGATCAGTAGAGATCACGCAGGACTTGAACCCCGGAGGCAGTGACCTGCCGGAAATCCCTGAATTCGGCATGATGTTCGTGCTGGACGGCGGACTCGATACCATCTCCTGGTACGGGCGCGGACCGCACGAGAACCATTGGGACCGAAATACCGGCGCTGCAATTGGACGATATAGCGGAAAGGTCATTGACCAGTTCACCCCTTATCTCCGGCCTCAGGAATCCGGCAATAAGACAGATGTCAGATATGCTTCTCTTACAGAAGGCGTGAACGGACCCGGCTTCCATATCGAGGGTACGGTTCCGATTGAGGTTAACGCATTACCGTGGACCCCGGACGAACTGGAAGCAAGTGATCATGTATATAAATTGCCTGCATCAGACAAAACTGTACTGCGGGTGAACTATAAGCAGATGGGTGTCGGCGGTGATGACAGCTGGGGTGCCCCGACGCATGACGAGTTCACTTTGCCTGCCAACCGGCCATATTCGTTCCGGTTTACAATTTCACCAAGATAAACGAAGTTCAAGACGGTACATTAAAAAGGGCAATTCCTTCGACAGGAGTTCCCCTTTATGTTGTGTCAGTCAAATGCGGCCCTTCTTCAGTTCTTCTATCACTCTTTTCCCGGTAGGTGTCTGGGCTAAGCCGCCCAATGCTGTTTCCCGGTGTGCTGCCGGCATTGCCGAACCCACTTCCAGCATCACCTGGACTACTTCATCCGAAGGAATTACACTGTGTACCCCGGCCAGAGCCATATCCGCCGCCGCCAGTGCGGTTACGGCACCAAGTCCGTTGCGGACGATACAAGGAATTTCTACCAGGCCGGCGACCGGATCGCAAATGAGTCCAAGCGAATTTTTCAGGGCAAGGCCTACGGCATGAACGACCTTAGCCGGACTTCCTCCGCGCATTTCTACCATTGCTCCGGCGGCCATGCCGATCGCTGAACCTACCTCGGCCTGACAGCCTCCCTCAGCTCCTGAGATAAAAGAATTGTTTGCGATGATATAGCCGATCGCTCCGGCCGCAAACAATCCGCTCACCATATGCTCATCACTCCAGCCAAAGCGCTGCTGCGCACTTATGAGCACACCGGGAAGGATGCCGCAGGAGCCGGCTGTAGGTGTAGCTATGATTCTGCCCATTGAAGCATTAACCTCCGAAACGGCAAGCGCATAAATCATCGCCTGACTGGCATGACCTCCCAGACAAGTTTCTTCAGACCCACGGTAGGCTGAGATCCGCCGGGCGTCTCCTCCGGTCAGACCGCTGCGCGAGGTGGTATCCTCATGAAGCCCGCGCTCTACCGCTTCTTTCATGATCTCATAATAATCCTGCATCTTCTTGAATTCATTCCCGCGGCTTCGGCCCGATTCCCTGCACTGCTCCTGCAGCATCAGTTCACCGATTGTCAGCTGCGATTCAGTACAGAGCTCTTTCAGTTCATCCAGTGTACGGAATTGCATCTTTCAGACCTCCCCGGCAACGTTTAAGTCAACCATACGGATATCACGGACAGCAGAAATCCGCTTCAACGCCTTGATTAATACAGGTGATACGGCAGCATCCAGCTCAATCACCGTAACGGCTTCTCCACTCCGGCTTTTCCGGTCGACGGACATAAATCCGATGTTCATTCCGTGTGACTTGAAAAGCTGGGTCATATCGGCAATCATTCCCGGCACGTCGCTATGGCTGATAATCAAGGTCGGATAAACTCCGCTGAATCTGACCGTAAATCCATTGACCTTCACAATTTCAATACTACCGCCGCCTATTGAGGTGCCTGTCATCGTCAGCGACTGACCCGTCGCTTCAGATGTCAGCCAAAGTTCAGCCGTATTCGGATGGCTGTATAGACCTTTTCCTTCAGCGAAAGAAACAGTTACACCGGACTGCGCCGCCAACTGCAGAGAATCTGGAATGCGCGGATCATCTGTTGCATAATCGAGCAGCCCTCCGACAATCGCAGTGTCGGTTCCATGTCCCTGATAAGTAGCGGCAAAAGAGCCGTAAAATAAGATCTCAGCGCGGGACGGAACAGCGCCCAGCAACTGACGGGCACTCCTTCCAATTCTTACTGCTCCAGCTGTGTGAGAGCTGGAGGGTCCGACCATGGCCGGACCGATGATGGAGAATACATCCTTGAACCGCATATGCTTGTCCCTCCGGCTTCGATGAGAATACTTAGATGATAACCGGTACTTTAGTAGCGGAAGAGAGCTTCGGCGGATAAATCTCCGGAGGTATCGGACAGATATAAGCTTCTCCATCCAGTCTCTCCGCATGCTCTGCCTTGGCCTCCGCTATTAGTTCCGGGCTAAGCAAGGCCTGCAGCGCGGAGAGCGCCATTGTTTTCCCGGCCAGCAGCATTCCTTTATGCGCATAAGTACTTTTCCCTTGGGCAACAACCTGCCAGGCGTGGATCGGAGTTGCATAGGCCCAGGTAGCAGTTGAACATTGTGCCGTGGGAACGATCCAGCTGACATCACCGACATCGGTGGAACCCGTCATGATCACCATTTGCTCATGATAAGGCTTCACAAATTCCGCAAGCGGCTGTTCCGCCAGCCGCGCTGCCAGAGCTTTGCCGGCCATCATGGCTGCATCCGCCTTGTCGATTTCAGGGATTGTTTCATAAATCGCCTTGGCGAGTACCTTCTCCTCAGCCGTATATTCCGGAAGCCCGAGGTCAAGCAGGTTCTGGTGCATACGCTTCTCCAGCGTTGCATTTGGGATCAGGTTGGACGTCGCACCTTCCACAACATGCTCCACCTGCGTTCCCGTCATTAGTGCGGCCCCTTGGGCAATATTCTTTATCCGTTCGAACAGCTCTGTTACCTGCTTGGATTTGGGAGCGCGGATTAGATAGACGACCTCAGCTTCAGCCTGTACTACATTCGGTGATTTGCCTCCAGTATTCGTAACGGCATAATGTACCCGGGCCAGATCAATCATGTGCTCACGCATGTAGTTGGTCCCCACGTTCATCAGCTCCACCGCATCCAGCGCACTGCGTCCAAGATGCGGTGCTGCCCCGGCATGCGCACTTTGTCCCTTGAAGCGGAACGTGACATTAATATTCGCCAAGGAGGACATATGCCATACGGAGTTGACCGTTCCGGGATGCCAGCTGAATGCTGCGTCTACATCATTAAATAATCCTGCTTTCGCCATAAAAGCCTTTCCTGAGCCGCTTTCTTCAGCCGGACATCCGTAATAGCGGACGGTTCCGGGCAGCCCGGATTCCTGCATATAATCCTTAACGGCTACCGCAGCTGCCAGTGCACCTGTGCCAAGCAGATTATGCCCGCAGCCATGCCCGTTGCCTTCGGGGATCAGCGGCTGGTAAGCCGCTTCCCCCGCCACCTGACTGAGACCGGACAGGGCATCAAACTCTCCTAGGATGGCGATCACCGGATGACCGCTCCCATAGCTGCCGATGAATCCGGTCTCCAGCCCGCCTGCTTCACGCTCTACCGTGAAGCCTTCGTGCTCCAGAATTACAGAGAGCAGCTGAGCGGACTTGTATTCTTCAAAACGGGTTTCAGCAAATCCCCAGATATCATCGCTTGCCTGAATGAACAGCTCCCGTTTATTCTCCACCAATTGCGCAACCCGGTCCTTCATCTCCATGATAATCCCACCTTTTCAAAGTTTGATTGTATTACTCTGTCAGATCCCATTCATTCACGTTGTTAAGCGGTCCAATATCAATCGGTTTTCCGACTAGGACATTTTTGGATACAGCTTGAAGGCGTTTCTCAGAATAAATCGTCAGCAGCGGTAATTCTTCATGGAATTTATCTTGAATTTCATCATAAATGACACGGCGTTTCTCCGGATCAGCTTCAGCAGCCCCCTTGGCGATCAGCGCATCCATTTCAGTGTCAGAATACTGAGCCATATTATAAGCATTGGAGCTGTCCAGAATCTGGAACGTCACGCCCGGATCAAGGCTGAAGGTGTTGGTGAACATGGTCAGATCAAAATCATGGCTGAGTGCTTTTTGAATCAAAGTCGGGAAATCATACTTCTGAACCTGGACCTTAAGCCCGACAGCCTTCATATTCTCGGTCATGATATCCGCAGCCTGCTCACGGACTTTATTGCCGACCGGAACATTGAAAGTAATGACCTGATTGAAATCCCAGCCTGCTTCTTTCAGCAGCTGCTTGGATTTTTCCGGATCATAGGCATAACTTGCCTCTTCCTTGTAGTACGGGTGGATACTGGTCAGAAGGCCGTCGATGATTTCCCCCTCGCCCTTCAACAGCTGCTTCACAATCAGATCGCGGTTGATAGAATAAGCGATAGCCTGTCTAGTCTTGGCATCCTTGAACACTTTGGTGTTATAGACTAGCAGGGTTGGTTCTGTCGGCAGGCCGGACTCGACCGTGACATTGGTCATATTCTTTACTTTCTCGAAATCCTGAATCGGAATCAGACCGATTGGCATGGAGTTCATCTGAATCTCTCCGGTCTGCAGCTGGGCTACCAGATTGGAGGCCGGCATGATTTTCATGTAAACCTTATTGACTTTGGGAGCGCCCTGATAGTAATCCGGGTTCGCTGAAACCTCTACATACTGGTCCTTGGCAAATTTTCCGAATGTAAAAGCACCCAGGGTAACACTTGGATTCTGCATATAAGCATTTGTTGCCAGGTCTGAAGGTGCCACCCCGCTTAGAACATGTTCCGGCAGAAATCTTAGTCTGGTCGAAAAATTATCATTGAAGTAATTCGGATCGACGGGTGTTTTCGTCTTAATCTCGAAGGTATGCTCATCGATGATTTTCAAACCGGAAATGGCTGTCTGCCCTTCATCCAGCTTGCCTGCATCATTAAGTCCTTCGATAAATTTCAGCCGCAGCATGCTCTCCACCAGCGGATTTGCGATAAGATTAAGGGTGAATTCAACGTCTTTGGTGGTAAAAGCCTCTCCATCGCTCCATTTGGCATTTGGATTTAGCTTTACAGTATAGGTCTGGCTGTCTGCACTCTCCACAGATTCCGCGAGCTTCGGCAGGAATCCAAAGTCTTCCGTAAGGGCCAGCAGGGTATCGAACATAAATCCGCTGACGAAGATCGAAGCAGCGTCTGTCAGATTAATCGGATTTAGTGTAACCGGAGGATTGACCATACCGATATAAATCGCTTTTTCCGCTCCGGCGGAGCCGGTGCTGTCCGCGGCCTCTGCCGGTGTATTTCCGCTTCCTGAAGAACCGCAGGCAGTTACAAATAATAGCAGCAGACAAAAGGATACCGCAAGCAGGCTTCTGTACATTTTTCTCATGAATGAATCCCCCTAAAAGTTTTGTGAGCCTGTCCTCTGTGAATCTGCTTCGTACAAAACTCTCTTCGAAAGCATAGGCTTAGTTTTGTGAGCCTGTCCTCTATTCCTTAGGATCAATCGCATCGCGTAGTCCGTCTCCGACAAAGTTGATGGCGAGCACCGTCAGCAGAATCATGATGCCGGGCGGCAGCCACAGCCAGGGCTGATCGGTCAGAACGGACAAGGATTGCGCATCCGTCAGCATGTTGCCCCAGCTGGATTTCGGCGACTGGACACCCATACCAAGAAAGCTAAGCCCGGATTCAGCCATTATTGCTGCAGCTACCCCGAAGGTCGCATTAACAATAATCGGTCCGAGCGCATTCGGCAGAATGTGTTTAAGCATTATTCTTGGCGCGCTAAGTCCGAGTGCGGTGCCGGCTTTCACATAATCCATCCCTTTCAGTGACAGTACACTTCCACGCACCAGCCGGGCTATCGCCGGCCAGGAGAACATTGCCAGCACGAGGATAATGGTAGCAAGGCTTGGGCCCAGCACACTGACTACGACAAGAATCACCATCATGAACGGAAAGGCCATGAACATATCGGTTACCCGCATCACCATCATATCCAGCCATCCGCCGAAATAGGCAGAAGCCAGTCCAATCAGTGTGCCTACTGTTACATAGACCGCTACGGATACAAACCCGACGAGAATTGAAATCTGTGTTCCATAAATCAGCCGGCTCAGCACATCCCTGCCTACCTGGTCGGTGCCAAGCAGATATTCGGCAGAGGGAGCTGCTGAGAACTCGCCGGTCACCAGATATGGATCATGAGGTGCGATCCATGGTGCGAGCAAGGCAACTGCAAAGAGCAGCAGCGTGAAGATCAGCCCGGCTACAGCCAGCTTGTGCTTCTTGAATCTGCGTACAACCTGTTTGAAATTGCTTTCGGAAAACTCTTCGTTCACTTCAATACTGCCTATTCTTCCTCCGGCTAACTGCAGCCCTGTATTGGACAAGGTAACCCCTCCTTTTTATGAGTATTTGATCCGCGGATCAGCAATGGAATATGTGATATCCGTCAGCAGATTGGAGGAGAGCACGATAACCGCAGCGGTCAGATTGAGCCCCATCAGAGTAGAATAATCCCGCGACATGATCGATTGAAGAGTCAGCTGGCCGATTCCCGGCCACTGGAAAATCTGCTCTGTAATTATCGCTCCGCCCAACAGCAGCGGAATCTCCAGACCGACAATTGTGATTATCGGAATAAGTGCATTGCGCAGGGCATGCTTATTAGTGACCAAAAATTCCTTCACCCCTTTAGCTCTTGCAGTGCGCAAGTAGTCCTGCTTCAGCACATCGAGCATGCTCGCTCTGACATAGCGGACTTTCCGACCCGCAATACCTGTACTGAGTACAACGACCGGAAGAATCATGTGCCGGATCCGATCCCACAGACCTCCATCACCGCCAAGCTCTGTCATCCCTCCGGTTGGGAGAAGGCCCAACTGCAGCGAGAATAGATAGATTAACGCAAGACCCAGGAAGAAATTAGGGATTGAAGTGCCGACGAAGGACAGGCCGGTAACCAGGTAGTCCCATTTCGAATTTTGCTTCAGGGCGCTGAAAATGCCGACGGGCACAGCGATCAGCAGGGCTACAATTAAAGCGACGGCAGCCAGGAGGCAGGTTGCTCCCAGCCGCTGCAAGATCATCTGGCCTACAGGCTCGGACGAGCTGATGGAATAGCCTAGATTCCCCTGGACCAGCTGGAGCAGCCATTTGCAGTACTGCATATACAGCGGATCATTTAGGCCCAAAGCTTCTTTCTTGGCTTCGATCAATTCAACCGGCGTATTCGCGTCCATGAACATTTCCACCGGGTCACCGGGTGCCATATTCATAATGATAAAATTGATAATCGTAATCCCCAGCAGCACAGGAATAATGATCAGGATTCGTCTGACAATATAGTTAAACATGTTGCATTCCTCCACTCAAAAGAGTTACGCCAGCGGGTAATGGCAAGCAGACATATGGGAGTCACCGGATAGAACCGGCTCCTGTTCCTTGCACAGTGCCGTTGCCAGCGGGCAGCGGGTATGAAACCGGCAGCCGCTCGGCGGGTTGGCTGGACTCGGAACATCCCCTTCCATTACGATTCGGGCTTCGTTCCGCAGCCTCGGATCAGGAACCGGATAAGCATTCAGCAGCGCCTGTGTATAGGGATGTTTGGGACTGCTGAAAATCTGCTCCTTGGTTCCGACCTCCACCACTTTACCAAGATACATTACGGCAATCCGGCTGCTGATGTATTTGACAGCCCCCAGTCCGTGAGCAATGAATAAGTACGTCAAGCCCAGCTCCTTCTGAAGATCCTTCAGCAAATTAAGAATTTGCGCCTGAATCGACACGTCCAGTGCGGAGACCGGCTCATCACAGACAATCAGCTTTGGTTTCACCGACAATGCCCTGGCGATGCCAATCCGCTGGCGCTGGCCGCCGGAGAACTCATGGGGAAAGCGGTTTTTGTAAGACCGCGGAATGCCCACCATGTCGAGCAGCCGCTCCACTTCCGCTTCGGCTTGTCCTTTCTCAATCAGCCTGTGAACCAGCATCGGTTCAGCAAGAATATCCTTTATTCTTAGGCGCGGGTTCAGTGAGGAGGACGGGTCCTGAAATACCATCTGCATTTGGGTCCGCAAGGACTTCATTTTTCCGCTTGGATATGCTGAGATGTCATTACCCTGGTACCAGATCTTCCCTTCCGTTGAAGCTTCCAGCCGGATAATCGTCCGCCCGATTGTTGACTTACCGCAGCCGGATTCACCGACCAGCCCAAGCGTCTCTCCGTCCTGAATATGAAAGCTTACATCATCAACAGCCTTAACATGACCTGCGACGCGGGAGAGAATACCTTTGCGGATGGGATAATAAGTTTTCAGCCCCTCCAGTCTCAGCAGAGGCTCAGCTTCGGTATGTTGTGCAGCTGTATTCATACAATCCCCTCCGTTAGCGTGCGATTGGTATTTCTCTTGGACTTATCTGCCAGCCAGCAGCGTGAGTAATGGCCGTCGCTGACTTCCATAAGCGGAGGCGGAAGCTTGCAGCGGTCTTCGGCAAATTCACAGCGGTCATGGAAGCGGCAGCCTTTGGGCATTTGCGCCAATGAAGGCACCGTACCCGGAATGGAAGCAAGCCGCTCCTCCAGATCACCCGCTTCACCGAGATGGGGAATGGATTTCATCAGCCCTTTGGTATAGGGATGGGACGGTTGTTCGAATAGAGTAAATACATCGGCTTCTTCAACTACTTGCCCTGCATACATAACGACTACCTTGTCTGCCATTTCGGCAATCACGCCAAGATCGTGAGTAATCAGGATAATCGCTGTGCCGGTTTCTTCCCGCAAATCCTTCATGAGATTAAGGATCTGAGCCTGGATCGTTACATCCAGTGCAGTTGTCGGCTCGTCAGCGATCAGCAGCTTAGGGTTACAAGAGAGCGCCATGGCAATCATTACGCGCTGCCGCATCCCGCCGGAGAGTGCGTGCGGATACTCGTCGATGAGTTCCTCTACCCGCGGAATACCGACTTTCTTAAGCATCTGAACCGCATAATCTTTTGCCGGCTTGCCCTTAAGGTTCAAATGAAGCCGGATCGCCTCCACCAGCTGATTGCCGATCGTGAATACCGGATTCAGCGAGGTCATCGGTTCCTGGAAAATCATGGAGATCTCACCGCCGCGAATTTTCCGCAGCTCATTTTCACTTTGCTTACTCAGGTCTTTGCCGTTAAAACGTACTTCACCTTGTTTGATGAGACCGGTCTTGCCCAGCAATCTCATGATCGAGAGCGAAGTGACACTTTTACCGCATCCGGATTCTCCAACAATGCCCAGCGTTTCGCCGGGTTTGAGTGCAAAGCTTACACCGTCAACGGATATCACTTCACCCCTGTCACTGCGGAATACGGTCTGCAGCCGGTCAACCTCCAGTAAGTTCTTCATGGCGCCCCTCCGTTCATGAGAATTGTAGATTTAATGTCAGGTTAGGTAACAAGCTTTGAACCTATTATAGCGGTGCGGCTGTAAAAGCAGTAGGCGTTACAGTTCATCTTGGTATCGTTACTTGTCTGTTTTCATGAAAACAAATCAAGATAAGTATCATTTTTTGCTATAGGAGGCGTTTGCTTGTCATTAAGCTCTTTGAATCGTGTGAAACTATGTTATAATTCATAACATCATAATTTGAAATGCTATAGATGGGAGAAATCAACTATGAAATCAGCCTACCGTACATTTTTCCTGAAAAATCTCTATCATTTCATTCTCCCCATGCTGATACCCATCGCCATTCTCGGCACCTTCTCCGCAATTATTATCCAGCAATACATTGGCAAAGAAGCTACAGACGCCAACCTGAACGTACTGAAAGGCATGCAGTCGAATGTGGATTTGCAATTTGAGCAGCTGGATACGCTGTACATGCATTTTGTTGCCAGTGCGATTGAACTCAGCGAATTGAAGAGCATACTCAGCAAACCGCTGCCTTCTCTGGAGGATTACAAACGGCTGGCCGCGATCAAAAATTTCATCGACTCTCCGGCCATCGCCCGCTCGTACATCGATTCCATCTATATCTATTTACAAAATGACAAGAACCGCTTCATCACTTCTACTACCGGCGGGCTGATGGAATTCAGCGATTTCTACGACGTTTCCTGGTATGACGAATATCTCGGCAGATCTGCATTAGGCGATGATTACTGGACCGGGAAGCGTTCTTTTCTCAAATACAATCTGTTCAACTATAACACTGAGGTTATTTCGCTCTATCAGACGCTGTACACTTCCAGTCCGGGAGATGGGGTCATCGTCCTAAATATCAAAATGGAGCATTTGCAAGACCAGCTGTCTGCGCTGCGCACACCGGATAACCAATATTTGCTGATGCTCGATTCAGCCAATCAGATTATTCTGCAGAACAGGCCATTTCAGGAAGGCGAAACGGAGGAATTACAGCTGCTGCTGAAGGACTCCCCTAATGAGACATTGTCCTCGGAGTCACCGGATTCCCGGTTCGTCTACTCCATTCTCTCTTCCGAGAAGTACGGCTGGCGGTTTGTGTCCATTACTCCGAAAAAGTCACTCTATGCGCTCCCGCTTAGACTCGGCCTCTACACATTGCTTGCTATCCTATTTTCATTTGCCGTCGCTGCCTGGATCAGCCAGTATTTCGCCAAACAGCATATGAATGAAATCCGCCAGATTACCAATCTGCTGCAGAGTGCAGAAAAAGGTGAGCCGCTGCCCGTTCTGCCAAACCGTAAGCATAACATCTACAATTACATCATCCAGCGGATTCTGGTGCATTTTTTGGAGAACAATTATCTGAATGCCCAGCTCGCGGAACGGAAAGCCAAAGCCGAGATGCTGGAATTAAGTGCGCTGCAGGCTCAGTTGAACCCTCATTTCCTGCTGAACACCTTCGACACCATTAACTGGAAAGCAGCCTCTGTCACCGGGAATATGAACAGTGAGCTGAATCAGATGATCGGACATTTAGGCGACATTCTAAAAACAGCCCTGGATTACGAGCATAAATATATTCCGCTTGAAGAAGAGCTGGAGTATACCCACACCTATATTCAGATTCAAAAGATGCGGTATCAGGATAAAATCGAGGTGCTGTGGGATTGCGGTGCCGATGCCCAGCAGTTCATGGTGCTTAAGCTGCTGCTGCAGCCGCTGATCGAAAACAGCCTGTATCACGGCATCCGCAAAGTCGAGGGCAAACGCTATATCAAGATTAAAGCAAGGCTGCAGCAGGAGCGGCTGCTCATTAGCGTTACAGACAATGGACAAGGTATGGACAGGGATCAGCTCCAAGCGCTGCGGTCAAGGCTGGGGGAATCTACAGGGGATTTATCGAGTCATATCGGCGTGGTGAATACACACAAAAGGCTGCAGCTGGCCTATGGAGATCTAAGCGGTCTGCAAGTGTACAGCAAGTGGAATTCGGGGACGATGGTCACAATAACAATTCCGGTGAAAGAGACATTGTAAAGGGGGCTAAGCAATGTATAAATTGTTGATTGCAGATGATGAACAGGAGATCCGCCATGGACTGAGCTCTTATTTCCCCTGGCATGAGATCGGCTATGAGGTGGTGCAGCATGTGGAGAATGGACAAAAGGCGCTGGAGTATATTGCTGGTCATCCGGTAGATGTACTGCTATGTGATGTCACTATGCCCGTCATGACCGGGATCGAGCTGGCAGAGCGGCTGCATCTGGAGAAATCACCTGTGCAGGTTGTCTTCTTAAGCGCTCACCGTAATTTCGAATACGCCCGGCAAGCCCTGCAATTCGGAGTCCGCAACTATATTCTCAAGCCCACGAAGTATAAAAGCATTTTCGATACGTTCACAGCGCTCAAGGAATCGCTCGACAGCGCCAAATCCTCGCTGCTGCAGGCTTCTTCCCCTGGTGATTGCCCGACGGATCTCATTGCCGGGAACGATGATCCCGTTATCCGAAAAATCGCCGCTTACCTTCATGAGCATTTCAAAGAAGCTTCCCTCGAAGGGGCATCTCAGATCGTGCATATGAACCCCACTTATATCAGCAAGTATTTCAAGCAGAAAACGGACACTAATTTCTCCGATTACCTCAATACTGTACGGATGCAAAAAGCTGCAGAGCTGCTGTCTAGCCATCAGTTCAAGACTTACGAGATCAGCGATGCGGTCGGCTATAATAATGCCAAGAACTTCACCCGCTCGTTCAAGAAATTTTACGGCAAATCCCCTAGAGAATATATTCAAAGCTAACGTGCTTCCGTCTTGTCTTCAGCTTGACCGATACCGATGCGGTGTTAGCCCGGCTTCTGCAGAATAACCCGGATATGGGAAAGTCTCTCAGACCCTTTTACAGAGCTGGCGCAGCCTAAGCACACGATTAACTAATTTAACTGCGCCGGCTTCTCAATCCGCTTGTTCTAATCCGGCTCTTCATAAGTGCCAGGAGGAACATTCCGGTCAGGATACCTGAGGAGTCAATAACCATATCGTACAGCCTTCCGTCACGCCCAAAGTACAGCTGAAATATTTCAGTTGCAACGGCAAATCCCACGGACCATAAAATACTTTTCCCATAGCTTTTATTGATGCGGTAGAGCAGAATTCCAAAAATGGAAAACCCCGAAAAATGCCCGATTTTCCGGATAATATAAGCCTTAGTGTGGTAAAGATCCATCTGGAGCAAGTGATGAAAATCCGGTGAGGGCGTCCAATGGAAATACGGCAGTACACCTGTACTCCAAAAGCTTGAATTGGCGGCACACGTGAAAATGAACAGCACAATTCCCCAAAAGAGCAGCATAACGGCTTTCATAATGATCCTACTTTCTGATACGTGGATGAACAGATATAGTAGCTATTATAGCTTTTTGCCGGCTGTTTAATCAATTGAACAGAACATCCCTCCTAAACCTGACACTAGGTAGTCAAGTTGCTCCCTGTATAATTTGTTGCAAGGAGATGATGCAGACTATGATTACTCATACCACTCACAAGCAAAATCTGCTGCTTACAGGAGTAGCGGTACGTACTACAAACGAAGAAGAAGCAGGAACAAATGGTCGCTTGCCAAAGCTATGGGAAACCTATTTTCAGAGTAACCTTCCCTCCCTGCCCGGGATCAGAAATCCGTATTATATATACGCGCTGTATACCGACTATGAAAGTGATGCAACCGGGGCTTACACCACCTTAATCGGACATGAAATTAACGATGAGCGGGCGCAGGATGACAACAATCTTGAGGTTGTGGTTATACCCGAGAGCAAATATCTTGTCTTCAAAACACGAAAAGGCCCGGTGTATGAAGTTGTTGCGGAAGCCTGGCAAGAAATATGGGATTATTTCAAGGAATCACCGGAGGACAGAACTTACACAGGAGATTTCGAGCTTTATGATACCAGAAACTACGATCCGGTAAATACAGAAATTGAGATTTACATAGCTATAAAGTAGTCACAAGGACGCCGATTCGGGCGTCTTTTTATTGTCAGCAGAATATAATGCTTAAACTGTCACAGTTTCAATTGAACTAAGGTTCCACGTAAGTTCAATGAAATTGCCGTCATGAATCCTTTCGGCTATGATAAATTACCGGCGAATCAGCATTTTTCAGCCATAGGATCCTGGGACCATTCCGCTTCTTTAATTCGAGAGACGTAGATCGTATGGTCGTCCTTCCAAGCGAAATCCAAGTCGGCATAATTCTCCGGTGTGTACGTTGTAAAAGTAGGGAATTCCTTTGTTTTTAAATCTTTATCCTTAAATCCAAATACAAGTCTTCCGCCACCCGCAATATACGCTAAGATGTCTTTCGAAGGTGCCCAATTCGGACGTCCAACTTCCAAAATGATTTCATCCAATATATTAAATTGACGACCATCAGATGAGATCGCGCAAACCATATTGCTGTCCATAGACCAAGATGCTGTCGGTGATACAACAAAAGAAAGCCATCTGCCGCTCGGCGAGAAAGAGAAATCACTAGGATTGACCGCAATAATCTTTGAACCGTTACTTGATATCTCATTAGGCAGCCTAAAGAATTTATCCACGTATTCGAAACTACCCGCCTTCGCCCAATTTATCGGAAATAGTTTTTTATATAGCGATGCTCCCGTCCACCCCTCAGGTGTAAGTTCTCCATTTTTTGATAAAATAAATCCACTGCCGTCAGGAATCCAGACGTATTCATCTACTCCAATAGCAGCGTTATTGAACTTTTTTAAGTCTGAAACGTTGAGCAAGGTTCTATATTTATAGGCAAGAATCCTACCACGAGGAGCCCACATCGGCAAATAACCATTATATGATTTTATTGTTTTTTTGGTGCTAACATCATAGATCATAACGCTCTGCTGAGGAGGCGTTCCTCCATCTTCTTCAACATAGGCAAGTAACATTCCATCATCCGACCATTCTGGGGTCATCGCCTTTCCCGATCTAGACACTTGAATCTCCATACCATGTACATATAACCAAACGTTGCCATCACGGATAAAAGCGACTTTCGTCGGAACCTCTTGCGCACCGAAAACTGAAGCTGATGGATGGACTACCATAAATAGGATTGAAATTATAAATACAATTTTCTTAAATGACAATATACTCTCACCTATTTCATTTAATTTTTATTAGAGATGCCCTGGTATATGGATATTTACTCAAGTTGATTTACCAAAAATTCAAGTTTGATACAGAAAAAAGAAGAGCTGCAGAAGCATCTCCTCTAAGCAAGAATATATACCGGGTTTCTCACTAAAAAACGGCCGTCTCCCAAAGGATGGCCTTAATCATGTCACTTCACCCAGACATCCTTATAGTTGATTTTTCCCCAGGCATTCAGCGAGATACCGTGCAGTGACGGATCATGGCCGACTTCCTGCAGACTGTGATATAGAAATAGCACGTTCACCTGCTGTTTCAATTCGTGTTCTACTGCTCTTAGTACCACCCTCCGCTGTTCCTCATCTTTTTCACTAATTGCATCAGACAGCATAGATTCCACCTTCTGTCTTATGGAAGGGTCGAGATGGTTCTGAATATATCCGTTATTCGACTTGTACATTTCGAGCAGCGTGATGGAGGGCTCGCCACCCAGCACTTCACCCGCATAAATCATATCCGCCTGAATGATCAGTTCCGCTTGTGACAGCTCCCGGATCGGCAGTACGTTAAGCTCAATATGCACACCTATGTTTCTGCATGCTGTCTGAATCCAGCGTACATCCTCTTCATTGCTGAAATATTCATAAGTGTACAGCTGAAGAATCTCTCCTGCATATGCGGAGTGCTTCAACAGTTCCAGTGCCGCTGCGGCTGAACAGTCACTGGCGTAGCCAGCATCATAGAAGGCAGGATCAAACCCCGATGCGGGCTGAGTTCTCCTGCCTTTCAGCTCCAGGATCATTTGTTTGCGGCTGAGTGCCAGGTGAATGGCCTGACGCAGCTGGAAATCCTGCAATACTCCAGGTTTGGAAAGGTTGAATGTAAGCACAGTGCTCCCAAGCTCGAGCTGATTCAGCGTCTGCACTGACTCCACCTTATTAAGTACCTCGAAATACAGGAGATGTGTTTTAGCAAGAAGTTGCTCCTGCCGCAGCTCATCCTCATAACCGGGCCATACCCACATCTCAATCCGGTCCAGAAAAGGCCGTCCGTCAAAATAATGCTCATTAGCTTCCAGGACAAGCATAGATTCTGTGTTACTAATAATGATAAAAGGCCCCGTCCCCACCGGCATACTGGTAAAATCACGTCTTGTCGCCAGCTGTTCCAGATCATCCGGGACAATGGCAAACCTTTCCGTAGCAATAAAATGCGCGAACAGCGCATTTCGCTCCTGCAGCTCAAAGCACAGGCTATAGGTACCTGAAACTTCGATAGTCTGTACACTTTTTACCAGCCAATCCTTCGGGTTCCACTGCCGGATCCGAGCAAAGGTATACTTCACATCATCTGCAGTCAGACGTTTTCCATGATGAAACAGCACGCCTTTACGCAGGTAAAAGGTCCATCTTCTATATGTTCCGTCATGTTCCCAGTGATGGGCAAGCCCCGCCTTCAGCTGGCCACTGGCTGCATCATAACGGGTAAGGGTATCACACAGCTGGCGGATCATATGCGCTTCTGTCCGCCGCACCACCTTCATCGGATCAAGATCCAAGACAGGACGGTAAAAAGGATACCGCAGAACATCCGCCTCACTCTTTTGCTTCTGCACACCGAACTGTTCCAGAAGCCAAGTGCGGAATTCGGTATGCAGCGACTCTCCGTCACTTTCCCGGAGTGACTTAAAGGCTTCATTAATCTGGCCATGTGAGGCTAAATACTGTGCCCTCTCCAGCATCAGCTCTTCCTTATTGCGCAGCAAAACTAGCTTAGATGTATTCCCCCTTCCCAGTCCCGGTTGCCAGCCGATAAAATGCTGCTCTTTCAGCTTTTGAATCAGGAATTGGGTGTTGCGCCGAGTACAGTCAAACACAGCTGCCAGCTCATCCATTGTAACGGGAAACCAGGTGCCATCTGCTTCTGCAGCGTAACACTTTTTTAACCTCAGATAACAATCCGCCATGTCCATCTGATTGCACTCCCCTAAAAGGCGAAATTTCAGAAATCATCTTTCTATTTTACTTCCACTTTTCTAAAAGTATAATTTGATGACACCAACAGGTAAAGAGGAGTGTGCAAACAGATATGTTCAAACACGATGTACAGATTAATACAGCAGCCCCGCGAACCTGGCGCAGTCCGGCCTTTATGATTCTGCTTGGCGCGGGTGCTGTCATGGCATTGGGGAATAAAATTTATGAGCTTGCGCTTCCCCTCATTCTATATGATCTCACGAAATCCTCAGTCGTGATGTCCACAATACGGGGCATTGAGTTTCTGCCGAACCTGCTGCTTGCGGTGTTCATAGGTGTACTTGTGGACAGAGCGCATAAGAAGAGATGGTCCTTAACCGCCATTCTGCTGCAGATTGTGATACTTGCCGGGTTGTATCTCGCGATTGAGCGGGGCACCCACTCACTGCTCCTGTTCTATGTATCCGGGTTTCTGCTAATGACCCTTGGATATGCTTACTCCAATGCCAGGGTTGCCATGGTGAAGCATTCTTTGCCAACATCCATGCTTACTCCGGCTAATGCTTCTTATAACTTCGTCACGACTTTTGTCGGCATTACCGGACCCGTGCTTACCGGATTCCTGCTTATGCTGCCAAAGCTGCATGAAGCACTGCTGATCACAGCAGTAGCCTTCAGCCTGGCGTTCGTCACCTTAAGCTTTATTAGAACGGATGAAACTCCAAGAATCGCAGCCCATAGCAGAGAAGGCTTCTGGAAGGAGCTTCAGGCAGGCTGGACCGAGCTGCGCACGAACCGTTTGCTGCTCGCGATGAGCTTCGCCGTAGTGTTCCTCAACTGTTCATCCGGTATGGTAGACACTACTATTATCTTCTTCGCCAAGGATGAGCTGAAGCTGAGCAATCTGGAGCTTGGGATCGTGTTCTCGGCAGCTGGAGTCGGCGGGCTAGCCGGAAGCCTGCTGGTCGGCAGACTGCGGCGTTATTTTCCGGTTGGCCGGTTAATGACACTGTCCAGCTTACTCACCGGTCTTACGAGTATTATCTTCTTCGTCTCCCACTCTGCTTATCTGCTCGCTCTCGGTTTATTCCTGTACGGATGTTTCGAGACGGTCAGCACCGTCAGCATCTGGACGTTCCGCCAGGAGACAACACCCCATCATCTCATTGGCCGGGTAAGCGGGATTACCGGTTCGATTTTCAAGCTGGGGATGCCGTTTGCGATTATGGGATCCGGCTGGATCTCCGAACAGTCCGGTCCGCGTACCGTATTTTTGATCACTATTGCTCTAAATTTACTGATCTTCGCCGGCTGCTGGTTGAGCCCGCTCTGGAAGCAGCGGGGAGCTGCTGTTTAAACTCTATATATCTCACATTAGCAAAATCCAATTTATTCCGGTGAAGAGCAATCCAACACGTATCATTTGGACTTTTCCATGCTGAAATAATCTGCTAACTTCAGTGCCTCTACTGGGCCGGATATACGGACACGGATTCAAAATAGAACCGCCGCTTCTCATCCTCAGATATATCCGGCGGAAGTGACAGATACTCGTCCGTGAGCAAATCAGCTTCAGTAAGCGCGATAGAGCGCCAGAGTGTAAATCCGATACGTAATCAGGATCGTATTTTAGGGTCAGCCGGCAGCCCCAGGGTGATATATTTACCGGCTTCGGTGAAGCTTTCTACCCCGCCAGCCCCTACAGCAGCATAGAGTGCCGCTCCAACCGCAGCTTCTTCCGGTGAATGACTAAAAGCGAGCGGCAGCTTAAAAGTGGACTGGGCTTTTGCGCATAACACAGCACTGGCACGCAGTGCATTGCCGGACCCTATCGCATACTTATAGGCGCTACCCGTTGAACTATTCAATATCGTATAGAATGCGTAAAGCTCGTCAATCATTCCCTGCAGGAATCCATGAGCCAGATGGGCAGGAGTGAAATTATCCAGCGAAATCTTCCCGATACTGCCGCGCACTTCCGGGTTCGTACGTGTCCCGAGAAACTGCGTATTCACTGTCAGTTCTTTTCCGGCGGTTTCTTCATAGCTAAGAAGCTGCTCCATGAAGCTGTACAGTTTTCCCGGTGCCTCTCCCGTGTAGGCGGTAATTAGTTCCCGGAAAAAATGTTCCAGCAGTGCATAGGATTTCCCTCCGCTGAGTGCCGCACCAACGACAAGTCTGCCTCCGCCTGGAAAAGGCCGCACCTCCATCCCAGCTAACTGGTACTCAGCATTAGGCAGCAGAACGGAAAGCTGGCTTCCGGTACCCATATTAAGCAATACCGATTCATCAGGAACCGGAACACTGCCGAGAAAGCTGGCCTGATTATCCCCGAGCGAGCAGTACACCGGGATCCCGCTTGGCGTGGTTCCAATCAGCGTACCGGAAGGCACCACCTTCGGCAACAACCCTGTATGTATTCCACCCCTTTCAATCGCTGCATAGTCAAACCCTCCTGCATCAAAACTATAGCACCCGATACCTGCAGCTTGGGTTGGATCGATTAAAGGCGATCTGCTTCCTGTCAGCCGAAGTGCGGCATAGTCAGCAATCGTACAGAAGCTGACCGCTGCAGCCGGAACGAGCCCATTCTGGATATTATAGTAATGTGTAGCAAGCCCGTAACCCGGAGGAACCGAATAGCCTGTAGTCTCACTCAGCTTCTGTGCATAAGAAGAACCGCCATCAATTGGCAGACCGGCTCTGCCGTCCTGCCATGTGTATAATGGATTGACATGTTGCCCCATGTTATCCGTATAGACAATTCCGTGCATCTGTCCGGTTAGGCCAATTCCGCTGACTTCTCCTTCTGCCAGGATTAATTTCCCAACAATCCTCTCGATCTGCTGGCAGATGGCTTCAGGATCCTGCAGCCGTTCCCATTCTTCTTTGTGCTCCGGCACGCCGGTGCCGCTCTCATCGGTGACGGTGCAGACAACTTTTTTGCGCTCCAGATCATAGATCAGCCCGGTAATGGACGTCGTACCAATATCCAGCCCGATAAATTTCATTAGGGTTCCTCTTCTCTGCGTACATTGTCTATTTCAGATCAAAACTGAATTGCTTGATTGACGGTGTAAAATTGACCTATGTTGAATTGATATAAATGATGGCCACCAGCTGCTTACCATTTAAACAAAGCTGTACCTGAGCCCGTTATTAATCCATTCAATAATCATTCGCAGAATACCATAAGCCTGATAACTTGCCTGCAGCTCCTGAATTAGCTTGCCCATGGGGGAAGGTGTGTTCATCAAATCTTGCAATGCCAGCTGTACGATATCTGTAACAGAAATCTCTATAAATATTTTCATGTTGTAATTGAATCATAGCATTTATTCTTAAGCGCAGTATGGGATTTGCTTAGTCTTCTTCGATATAATACGGGAGATGTGGTTACCGTGGGAATCTCCGTTCGCTAGGACTCCTCCTGTCCCCCCCTCCTTCAACTGGAAAATATGCAGTACAGAAATTCCACTCTTTTTCTTAAGCTAATAATAGTCCGAACGCAGTGTCTAAGTAACGCTTATTTTGTCGACAAATAATAAATAATCTAAAAAGATTTAATAATCTGTTGATATTAAAAATATTCAGGATTCGATTTCAGTTGCAATCCAAGCCGGAACCTAGTAGGTGACCTAGTTACCGGATGTTTATCTTCACATTTTATTGTTCTATTTTCTCACATAAGATTTTGAGCATTTGCTGCAGTAACAGCAGCTGAAATATAGACGTGAAATAGCAATACCTTGAGTTAAGATCTTCTACTTTATTAGCTGCAAATGTAGCCAACAAGAGTACTTCGATATACTCTTCATATTGTGAAACATCGCTGAATAGCAGGACAACAGCTGGCATTACTAAGCAATATAGATAAAATGAACTTGATAATAAAAAAGAGAAGCATGGCGGAGGGGGGGACAGGAGGAGTCCTAGCGAACGGAGATTCCCACGGTAACCACATCTCCCGTATTATATCGAAGAAGACTAAGCAAATCCCATAAGCCTGATAACTTGCCTGCAGCTCCTGAATTAGCT
>CAKMKL010000266.1 GCA_927443375.1 uncultured Paenibacillus sp.
CGTTTGGTTACTTCGAAGACGGGTCCCAGACGGTTGGACATTGTTTCATCCGGTCCGAAAATCCGGAAGTTGCGGTTAGGCTCATTGCGCAGCACAACCTCTTTCAGATATTTCCCCAGGACATCCCTGGTCTGAAGAAACTGTTCAAACAATTCTCGTTCCCGGGCGGCGTTGCTTCCCATGCTGCACCTGAAACTCCAGGATCCATTCATGAAGGCGGCGAGCTTGGATATTCCTTATCCCACGGCGTTGGCGCTATTCTGGATAATCCGGATCTGATCTCGGCAGTTGTTGTCGGAGACGGCGAAGCCGAAACCGGACCGCTGGCAGCTTCATGGTTCTCCAACCGATTCATTAACCCTGTAACTGATGGTGCTGTGTTGCCGATTCTGCATTTGAACGGCTTCAAGATCAGCAACCCGACGATTCTGTCCCGTCAATCGAAAGAAGAAATTACCGCCTACTTCACAGGCATGGGCTGGGAACCATTCTTCGTTGAAGGCGAAGATCCTGAACATATGCACCCTGAAATGGCGAAAGCTCTGGATGCCATCGTTGAAAGAATCGCAGCGATCCAGAAAAATGCGCGCGAAAATAACGACCTTACCCGTCCGGTATGGCCGATGCTCGTCTTCCGTTCCCCTAAAGGCTGGACTGGACCTGCGCAGTGGGATGGCGTACCTAACACAGGTTCGTTCCGTGCCCATCAGGTGCCGATTCCGGTAGACCAGAAGAATATGAAACATGCACCGGCGCTGCTGGACTGGATGCACAGCTACAGACCGGAAGAATTATTCGATGAGAACGGCCGTTTGAACGCAGAGCTTGCCGAAATCCTTCCAAAAGGCGACAGACGTATGGGCATGAATCCTGTGACTAACGCCGGCCACCTGATTAAAGACCTGAACCTGCCGGACTTTGCCGACTATGCACTGGATAACTCTGTTCCAGGTAAAGTTGTAGCACAGGACATGGCTGTTCTGGGGAAATATCTGAAAGAGGTTGTGCTGCGCAATGAGCCTAACCGCAACTTCCGGATTTTCGGACCGGATGAAACAATGTCCAACCGTCTGGGACCCGTCTTCGAAGTAACCAAACGCCAATGGCTGGATCAGGTTATTGAGCCTAATGATGAATTCCTGGCTTCCTATGGCCGTGTTATCGACTCCCAGCTGTCTGAGCACCAGGCGGAAGGCTTGCTCGAAGGTTATGTTCTGACAGGCCGCCACGGATTCTTCGCAAGCTATGAAGCATTCCTGCGCGTTGTCGATTCGATGATTACCCAGCACTTCAAATGGCTGCGCAAGGCAACCGATCAGGGCTGGCGTGCAGACATCCCTTCATTGAATGTTGTAGCAACTTCGACAGTGTTCCAGCAGGATCACAACGGCTACACTCACCAGGATCCGGGTCTCTTAGGTCACCTGGCTGACAAAAAGCCTGAATTCATCCGTGAATATCTGCCTGCTGATGCGAACTCTTTGCTGGCTGTATTCGATACTGTACTGAACGACCGTCAGAAGATCAACCTGATCGTCTCCTCCAAGCACCCGCGTCCGCAGTGGTTTAGTGCGGCAGAAGCGCAGGAGCTGGTTGATAAGGGACTGAAGATCATTGACTGGGCCAGCACTGATAACGGCGGCGAACCGGATGTTGTCTTTGCTTCCGCTGGTACAGAACCGACGATTGAAGCCTTGGCTGCCATTACCATCTTGAATGAGAAATTGCCTGAGCTGAAGATCCGTTATATCAACGTAGTCGATCTGCTCAAGCTGAGAAGCCAGAAGCTCGATCCGCGCGGCTTATCCGACGAAGAGTTTGATCAATTTTTCACAAAAGACAAACCGGTAATCTTCGCATTCCATGGCTATGAAGGGCTTATCAAAGACCTGTTCTTTGACCGCCACAACCATAATCTGCATGTACACGGCTACCGTGAAAACGGCGACATCACGACTCCGTTCGATATGCGCGTACTGAATCAGATGGACCGTTTCGACCTGACGAAGGAAGCTGTTCTGAGCCTGCCGCAAGCAGATCAGTACACTGCTATTGCAGCTGAGATGGATGCAATGGTTAAGAAGCATTATGAATTTATCCGCGAAGAGGGCATTGATCTTCCGGAAGTTGAGAACTGGGTCTGGAAAGGCCTGAATAAATAATTCTAAAGCAAGTGCCTGCTCCTGAATGATGGGGGCAGGCTTTTTTTAATTTTCACAGGCTCAAATGAAGGGGTTCGATATCACTTTGTGGAAAATATATGTAAATATATGTAAATATATGAAAGCACTCGTATTCGTGGAGGGATTTTGCAAGTGAGAGAATACAACCGATACAAAGGGCTCAAACAGCTATCAGT
>CAKMKL010000267.1 GCA_927443375.1 uncultured Paenibacillus sp.
GCAGGCCTTCGAGAATTTCAGCAAACGCTGTGCAGTACAGGAGGTTTCGCTGTTCACAACGACAGTACTGCTGAATTACCGCAGAGGCGGTGCAGACTTCGTTCTATCGCTGCGGGATCTTTCCCGGATGTTATGGGAGAAACGGAAGGCGGTCAGCCGTACGCGCGGGGAACAGGCTTCCTCGAAGCTGGTTTTCCCGATGGTGCTAATTTTTTTGATTGTAATTGTGCTGGTGGGAACACCGGCAATCATGATGCTGAAAATGTAGGAGGCTGAGGAGAATGATGACGACGTTAGCGGAAGCTGCAAAAGGCTTGTGGAAGGATGAAGAGGGGCTGGGCACGCTGGAGATGATTATGATCATTGCGGTTTTGATTGCGGTGGTTCTGGTGTTCCGCACAGAAATTGTGAAGGTGGTCAAGGATTTGATCAGTACAGCCGGAAGTAAGAGCCAGGAAGTTTTTGACTGATGAACCTGAAGAATGACGAAGGCAGCTTCACCATTGAAGCGTCTATGCTGCTGCCTATCATCATGGGGATTACGATGCTGCTGCTGTTTTTTTGCCTGTATACCTACCAAAGGACTATGCTGCTGCAGGTAGCCTCTGCTACGGCAGAGCAGGCGGCTTTCAATTGGGATAACAGTCATAAAGGCCCGGAGGGGGCCTTCGCGATTAAGGAGTATGATTCGCTGTACTGGCGCATTGGAGAGGATGGATTACTCACCTCACTCTTTGGTACCGGAGCCGGAAATGGTGGGGTGAAGCTGACCTTGCCTGCTGCGGGAGGCACTGGGACATTGCCGGTTGTCAAACTTCAGCAATCTGCCGGGAAGGTTCCGGCTAATATGACAGGTGAACTGGCCTACACTTATAGTCTGACAAGCCGCAAAGTAAGTGCAGAGCTCGGGCGTGTGCTTCATCTACCGGTGCTGGATGAAATCCTTCAGGATAACGCTGAACCGGAAGTGCAGGCGCAATCGGTTGTTGCAGATCCTGTGGAGTTTATCCGCACCGTGGACCTGATGCGTTATTATGGAGCGAAGTTCAAGGGGAAAGGACAGGATAGCGGTTCTGGGACAAGCATGGAGAAGCAGGACGCAGGTAAGATGCTGACTAAGCTGAAAGAATAAGCAGCCAGATAAAGTTGGGGATTTTGAGCCTTAAGGAGCGATGGCTCAGGACAACACGCCAGGGGAGGCGGCTCGGTTGAGGATTGAAAAGGCTTTGACTTCCGGTCAGCGAAATGGGCAGAAATCCAGGCGGAACAACCGGACCGAAGGCTCAGTCTCGATTTTTCTGATTATGGTGCTGGCATTTGTATTTCTGTTCACCGCTGTATTGATTGATTACGCACGGATTGCCGCGGCAAATGTACAGCAGGAGCGTCTGGCAAGGGCGGCGGTCCGCTCGGTGATGTCCTCTTATGATATCACCCTGCGGGAGAATTACGGCTTGTTCACCTTCGGGGGCGATGACGGAGATCAGCTGCTGTCCGGTGTGCTGAATGACAATTTATACGAGAGCGGCCGGGGGGATGCCTTTAATCTGCTGCCTGTGAAGCTGGACACCTCCTCCTTAACCTGGAGCCGTCCCATTGGGAGCTACGATATCTTCCGCAGGCAGATTGCCGAGGAAATGAAGTATAAGGCACCGATTGACTTTACGCTGGAGCTGGCCGGGAAGTTCAAGCCGCTGTCGGCGGCAATGGGGGAAGCTTCACGTTCAACGAAAGTGCTCGGTAAGCTGCAGCCTCTATATGATGCGCGCGAAGCAGCACTGGATCTTATGATGAAGCGGCGGCGGCAGGCAGCGGAGAGCGGGAGAATACTGCAGCAGATGATTATGAATCCTCCTCAGGATGATATTAGTAGTCTTTCTCTTGGGAATATTGCATCAGCCGCTGATATTGTGGCCATGTATAGAGATTATGTCGGAAAATACTACGCAGACCTATACCGTGACCGGGAAACGCAGTCTGAAAAGTATCAGCAGGCTCTTGCCCGCTACATAGAGCAAGCTGCTGCTCTGATTTCCGGTCTCCCTGGCACGTTGTCCGCTTACAAGCTGCAGCATAGCTCTCTGATGGCTGAGGCGAAAGAGGCGCTTAAGCAGGCCGGGGAACTAAATGAGCAGATGAGAAGTGTGCTGGAGCAATCCAGAAACAGCGGGGCTGAGAGCGGTGAAGCTTCGGCAAGCGGATGGGATATTCCAGGCAGCACCGGTACTGAACTGAGTGCCGATCCGCTGGCGAAGCTGCGCGAGCAGGAAGACGCGCTTATTCTTACGCCTGCCGAAATCAGCGGGATGGAGCAAAACTTGCATGCACAGGAGTTAGCTTCGCAGGCGGTAGAACCGCCGGTTTCCGTCCTGCCGGCCGTGCTGTCCGAGGTCTCAGGGCTATATGCTGATTTCACCCAGATGAGTACCACCGTAATAGACGCATCACATGCCAGCAGTAATTATCTGATGAATTACGGAGATAACGGGACCGTTATTACAGCCGAAGCTGCCCGGATCGAAGCGCACCGGACCTCGGATACTGAGCGTAAGCAGCTGGAACAGCAGGCCAAAACCAAGCTTGGAGATGCCATGAAGCTGCTGGAGCAGATACGTGGTCTGGGAGATAGTGCGCAGGCAGCTATGGGGCGTTACAGCACACTCAGGCAATATTATGAGGAGAATATTAAGCTTAATCAGGCGCAGGATCAGGAAACAACAGGGGAATCCGGGGGTGCGGATATTTATTCTGCAGGCGGCTCAGCAATGGGGAAGGTGGATGGTCTATATGCTTCCATAGGCAGCATTATGGAGGGCGCGCGGGATAGGTTGTTCCAAACAGAATACTCTGCGCTGTATTTTCCGCATTTTGATCTTTCTTTGCTGACATCGGCCGTCTCTGGCCCTGCCAGTGATACAGTCTCTGTGCTGGCTGATCAGCTAGATCCGCATGCTCAGGAGCTGGAGTACATTTTATACGGCTTTCATAATCCGGCAGGAAATGTGGCGGCAGCCTTTGGGGAGATCTTTGCACTCAGGCTGGCTATCCGGACGATGGAGGGTTTTATCGAAAGTACCCGGCTCAGCAATCCGCTGGCCATTCTGGCTGCGGCACTGCTGTACGGTGTGGAGCATGCGGTTCAAGATATGCTGCTCCTATGCAAGACAGGAGAGGTTCCGTTGTCCAAATACTTGTCTGCAAAGCTGAATTACCGCGATTACTTGCGCCTGTTCATGCTGCTGCACGGGACGGGGAATGTACAGCTATCCCGGATGCTGGCCCTGATCAGGCTTGATACAGGAATTAACCCGGCGGAAAGGTTCACCTACACTTCAGCTAAGATCCGTATGGGTCTGCGGCTGTGGTTTTTGCCGGGGGTGGTGAAGCTGCTGGATTATAGCCCGGCTCTGCCCGGTGAGGTGGAAAATAAAGTGTACTACCGGGCAGTGCAGGCTGACTTTTCTTATTAGCAGGAGGTTGCAGAATGAAACGCTGGTACCAGGGACGATGCAAGCACCAGGATGAGGGCAGTATGGTTGTTGAAGCGGCTATGGTGCTCCCTATGTTTCTTCTGTTCGTCTTATTCCTGATCTTTATCGTTCAGATGACGTTGTATTCGACGGCACTGCAGAGTACCGCCTCCGACACGGTCAAGATGATCTCGACTCATATCTATCCTGCGGCTTTGGCATCGCAGAAGTGGGGGGAGCAGAATAGCGGTATAGCTGATCCGGCAGGTGCCGGCAGCAATAGCGGGAATCCAGGCGGAGCAGCGGATGGAACAACTGCAGGAGCAGCTGCCGGTTCAACATTTTCTTCCGGCAAGTGGGGGATTCCCCGTCTGCCACTTACAGAATGGGGCGACAGCTACGCAGCTGATCTGCCGGCACCTGTTGATGAGTGGTTCAGATCTGCCGTGCAGCGCGCAGAGGGTCCGCTGCAGGAGCTTCAGGATGAGGTGTCGCAGTCTGTGCTTGACCTTGCACTTAAACCTCTGGTCAAGCCGTACCTGGCTACAGATTGGCTGGAATATGACCGGCTTCATGTCTCCAATGTTACCGTTCCGGAGCTGAAGAACGGCACACGTCCCTACTTCGGACTGGTCGTCAGCTACGAGCTGCCGATGAGGGTTCCTTTTCTGGACCGGGGTATCGTTCTGGAAGCCAGCGCGGTAGAACGGCTCTGGGTAGGGAATACCGATGCTGCAGGTCAGAGCGGGAATGCCGGAGAGGGCGGGGAGCATGGCTCCATCGTAATACTGGACAAGCCGAATCCCGGCGTTGCTAATCATCAAGGCAAGATCCGGGTCAAGGTTCCGCCGGGGGCATCTGCTAATCTGTCGATTTTCTATAAGAGCGGCCAGAGTACGGCGAAATATTTGGGCTGGAAGCAGGCAGATGAAGCCGGATATATCGAATGGGAATGGAAAATCGGGGTAAATACGACGCCGGGTTCCTGGCCCTTTGTAATCACTCTGGACGACGGAACCAGCCTGGAGGCAATCTTTACAGTAGTGAAATGATCAGCGGAAGAAGGCGAATTGCAGATGGCGGAATGGGCTTTTTGGGGCTGCCTGATCTTTCTGGGGGCAGCATTCATCACGGATTTGCGGAAGATGCGGATACCGAACTGGATCTCCGTGCTTGCTTTAATGACAGGGCTATGTTTAAGGGGAATCATATACGGCTGGCATGGACTTCTGTTTGCACTTTGCGGTGCATCCGCGGGTTTTGCTGTTCTGCTGCTCATGTATTTCATGGGAGCGGTGGGTGCCGGGGATGTGAAGCTTTTTGCCGGGATTGGGGCCTGGCTGGGCGTATGGTTCTCCCATAACATCCGGGAAAGATCCCGCAGCGATAGAACGAAGTCTGCACCGCCTCTGCGGTAATTCAGCAGTACTGTCGTTGTGAACAGCGAAACCTCCTGTACTGCACAGCGTTTGCTGAAATTCTCGAAGGCCTGC
>CAKMKL010000268.1 GCA_927443375.1 uncultured Paenibacillus sp.
ATTCCCATAGAGTTATATTAGTAAATACACTTTCAAGGAGGTACACCATGAGTTTATCATTAAAAGGCCTTCACCACGTATCTGCGATTACAGCCAGAGCGCCGGAGAATTACAAATTCTACACCGAAATACTTGGACTGCGGCTGATCAAAAAAACGGTGAATCAGGATGACATCTCGGTCTATCACTTATTCTACGGCGACGAAGCAGGCAATCCCGGCACAGAGCTGACCTTCTTCGAGCTTCCGAACGCCGGAAGCAACCGTGACGGCAACAACAGCATCTCCGCACTGTCGCTGCGCGTGCCGGATGATCAGGCACTGGACTATTGGAAGCAGCGGTTTACAGACCTTAACGTAGAGCATGGGACCATCGCTGAACGCGGCGGCCGCCAGACGCTGGGCTTCCGTGATCATGAGGGGCAGCGGTTCGTGCTCGTATCCGATCAGAACAATCAGGGCGTTGCCGGAGGCAAGCCATGGGCAGGCAGCCCGGTACCGGATAAATACGGCATTACCGGGCTCGGACCCGCTCATCTCACCGTCGAGAATGCTGAACATACCGCTCTCATCCTGCAGGATCTCTTGGGCTTCCGCCGCAAAGGAAGCTATCCATCACCCGTAGCCGGACAGCCGGATGTCGTGGTATTTGAAACCGGCGAAGGCGGCTCCGGCGCAGAGGTGCATCTGGAAGAGCGCACCGATCTGCCGCAGGAGCGGCTCGGCCGGGGCGGCGTGCATCATGTCGCCTTCCGGGTCGACAATGAGGAGGAACTCAAGCTGTGGATCGAGCGCATCCGCACCGTCCAGCTGCCTAATTCCGGCTTCGTTGACCGTTTCTACTTCCGTTCCCTATACTTCCGCGAACCCAATGGCATTCTGTTCGAGCTGGCTACGGACGGGCCCGGGTTTGCCACTGATGAGCCTATAGAGCATCTCGGCGAATCCCTTGCCCTTCCGCCGTTCCTGGAAGACAAACGCGCCCAGATTGAAGCCCATCTCAAACCGCTGGATACCCGTCAGCAGGCTTGAGTCCCGGCCTGCCACTTCTAACAGCAACACAAACAGCTGCGTTCCGGCCCTGGAACGCAGCTGTTTGTATATCATTCCCTATTCAGCAGGCGAAGTTAAGATCAGCTCTCTGACCAGGTGATCGTAAAAATAGTGAAGCCGGGACGGGCGGTGGACGGTTTGCCTGTAATCGAAACCGGACTTGTGCCGCCCAGAAGGCCGGTAATTTTGACCGTTGTTGAAGTCACAGTCTGCGAGGCATTCTCCAGCCGTTTAATCCGGACATACTCACTGTACACGAAGCCCATGGTATCCAGCGATTCCTGCGTAGAATAGCTGAACGCCGCCTTCTTCACACCATCCGCATCCGTATCCACCGAAGTCGCAATGATGGCATTTCCCGGGATCGGGAAATCCTTCGGCAGGTTGACCGGCCGCAGCGTGCTCTCTACCGGAGTGCTTCCGGAAGTTCCCGGCGTTTGAGCCGTGTCCGCACCGCTGCCGATTCTGACTTTATAATTTACGGAATCATACGTGATAGGCACATCCAGGGCATCTGCAACCGAGCGGATCGGCAGATACGTAAGACCTTCGTAGGTAATCGGCGTTAAGGTTTTGCCGTTACCGTCTTTGAGCCAATAGGGTGTACCGTCAACGACCACTCCAATGCTGTGGTTTAAATAAGCTTTAATCTGCTGTAATTTGGCTCCGGCATAGACCCCTGCTGAGCCGGTTACCGCCATACCTGTAACGACCGCGGCAATCAGCCATTTTTTATTCAAGTTCATAGCTATCCTCTCCCGTGTATTAGTATGATGTAGAAATGAATGTTGCGTCTTCATATATTTACCACCAGGAGAACCCCGCCAACCTTTTTATACCGGAAACGGCCAATAGTGAGCCCTCTTGCTATGCACGGACAATCTCCAGCAGTGCAGCCAGCTCACGGATTTCGTAGGTCGGCATAATCCCTGCACCGTTTGCTTTCCCCAGCGGATTGAACCAGCAGGTATCGATGCCGTAGTTGATTCCGCCCTGGATATCCGAGGTCAGTGAGTCCCCGACAATCAGCACCCTGCACTTATCCGTAATTCCCAGCTTCTCAAAAGCATAGTCGAAAATGCCGGTAGCCGGCTTTTGATAACCCGCTTCCTCTGAAATAATAATCTGCTCAAAAGTGTCCGCAAGCGGCGACCCCTGAATTCTGGACAGCTGCACCTCTTTGATTCCATTCGTAATAATCGCCAGCCTAAAGGCCGCCAGCTCCTCGCATAGCTCTACCGCGCCTTGAATCAGAAACGTGCCTTCCCCCAGAAACCGCAAATAAGCCTCGCTGAATTCCTCCGGGTTCAAATCGAGCTGATGGGCGGCAAACAGCCGGTTAAACCGTTCCACCCGCAGCGCAGCGGACGTAATCCGTCCCGCCTCCAGATCTGCCCACAGCGCCCGGTTGATGGTCTGGTAGCTGGCCGCATACTCCTCGGCTCCGGTCGGCAGACCGAAATGGGCAAACACATTCATAAATGCCTGCCCCTCTGCCATTCCATAATCAAACAGGGTATCATCCGCATCAAATAAAATCACATCGTATTTCATGATTCGCCTCCAAATGTACGTACAATCGACAAGATAACATGCTCTGCGATATAATTTAGACAGACCTGCTTAAAAAAATCAACGGTGGTGATTGTCATTTTATACGTTTTATCGTTCCTGGTGTCATTTTTCATCGTTTACCTGCTCATCCCTCCGCTAGGCAAGCTTGCGTTCCGGCTTGATTTTGTGGACAGGCCCCGGCAGGATGTCGAACGTAAAATCCATAGGGAGCCTATTCCTCTGACAGCCAGCTATGCGATTTTTATCGGTTTTTTCATTACATACCTGGTGTTTGCCCGGGATTTCTCGCTGGAGACGCTCGCCCTCTTCATCGGCGGGGTGCTTCTGCTCACTATAGGTACTATTGATGACTGGTACAAGACAAAAGGCAAGGATTTCCCGGCGCTCCCCAAGTTTATCGTACAGATTGCGGCGGCCATTCTTGTGTTCCTGTCCGGCAATGCTTTTACCGGATTCATCAACCCGTTCTCCGGGGACTACATTTCCCTGCCGTTCCTTCTGCAGTTCGTACTGACAATCGTCTGGATCTTCGGTGTCACTACGGTCATTAATTTCTCCGACGGCATGGACGGCCTGGCGGGAGGACTAACGGCGATTTCAGCAATCACGCTGTTCATTGTCGCACTCATGAAGGGCCAGTCCGCATCCGCTATCATGGCTATTTCTCTGGTCGGTGTTACTCTGGCTTACTTACGCTTCAACAAAGCACCCGCCAAAATCTTCATGGGCGACGCCGGTGCTACCTTTCTCGGCTTTATCCTGGCGGTAATCGCCCTGGATGGAGCCTTCAAGCAGGCAACAGTGCTGTCGCTGTTCATCCCGATCCTGGCGATGGGCGTGCCGATCTTCGACAATATTTTTGTCGTAATCAAACGGTTCATTCAAGGCAAAGCCATCTATCAGGCCGATGCCAGCCAGGTACACTACCGGCTGCTCAAAGCCGGACTGAACCAGAAGCAGGTTGTTGCCGTCCTGTATCTGGTCAGCGTCTGTCTGTCGCTGTCCTCGATCATCCTGCTGTTAATCGAGACCTGATATTCCGGCATGCCGGTTATTTCAGCTGCTGGAGATAAGCAAAACCACCCTTGCTTGGCAAGGGTGGTTTTGCTATGAATCCGGTACTTCATTCAAACACCCTCATGGGTAAAGTCGTATAATCTGCGGTAGATATCCACGATCTCCTGCATCGGCATACGGACCAGACCGCTGGAGGACGGGGCAACGAACTCGCGTACACCGTCAACGACCGGCGCTTCCTGCTGGAAGCCCCACTGCGCCTTGGTTCTGCGGCTGAATTCAGTGTAGACCCCTTTCCCAACAAAGCAGGCAATCTCCGGACGGTACAGAGCCAGCTTCCCGCGCAGCAGCTCACGCCCTTCAGTATATTCCTCCCGGGTAATATCCTCCGCACCTACCGTCGGACGGGCGACAATGTTCGTAAAGCCATAACCCAGCTTCAGCAGCTCTCTATCCTCAGAGGCCTCGTACAGGCGCGGCGTCAGATCCGACTGGTGAAGAATTCGCCAGAAATTGTTGCGCGGGTTCGCATAATGATGTCCCAGCTCCCCTGAGCGGATGCTCGGGTTAAAGCCGATAAAGACAATCTGCAGACCGTGATCCAGGTGATCCGGCACTTCCTCCATGAACAGCCCTCCGCTCTTCTAGTTATATTTCCGGCTCTGCCAGCACAGCTATACAGTCCGCTGGAACCAGCTCCGCCAGCCACACTTCATTGCCCGCATAATAGAAGGTTACACCGGAAGCCGCAGCCTTAACCGTGTCTACTGTAAGAAGCACAAGCTTCCCCCGGCGGCTGCCGGCCAGACTGGCAAATCGCAGCCCCTCCGACAAATGGACATACTGCAATTTGCTGAGTGAAACCTCTGCAGCAGCATTCAACATCTGTGAAATTCACCTCTTTCGTATTACAGCCGCGGATCAACCGGATCTGACTCCAGAGACAAGGCAGCCAGTACGCATTCGTGAACACGTTCAAGCGGCTCCTTACGGATGAACCGGTTCACCGATTCGGTGCTTAGCGCACATTCCATCAGGGCATGACGCTCTTTCTTGCCCGTCTTGCGCAGCTTCAGCCGGCTCAAATTATTCGAATGCAAATAATCGATCCGGTATATGATATGAAGGTATTTCCGGCCCCTGACCTTGATGGCTGGCTGAATTAGTGCTCCGCCGTTGCGGGCAATAAAGGTTTCGGGCTTGATGACGATCCCCTCATGCCCTTCCTCCGTCATTTCCTGCCACCACTTGATCACATCCGCTTCGTCCGACTGGCTTGTAATTACCCGGTATTCCGTCTCCATGAATAAAGGTGACAGACCCGCAAGTTCACGGCCTTGCTCCATGTGCCAGACATGAGTATGATCAAAAAAGCTCTGACCGCTGTGTGCCAGCGTATGGAACGGCGCAATCCGGATGCCTTCGAGTCCGCTAACATCCCAGCAATACTGCTGAAAAGCCTCGCGAAAACGGTGAACATAATGCGTACTCTGGCCTCTTTTTCAGTCCGGTCATACAGGTTGTTGGGATTTTTGGCGAGCAAATGGGAAAGCATGCCTGCTCCCGTTCCAGTCGCTTTGATTATTAAGTGCATCGGTTTCTTTCCTCCCTTAGTTGCCGCTTCAACGGCTTACACCTGCGGTCCATAAGCTATCTTCTCCCCATACCTCTGCCAGCGCCGCGCGGAACAGCCTATCAAGTACTTCATCCGATACGCCGTCCCCCGGACCAAACCGGGAAGCTGCCTCTTCAAAATAGGCGATTTGCTGCTCCAGATATGTATTTATCACTTCAAGGCGCGGCTCCAGGTTCAGTTCATCGCCTGACATTTTGCGGATCAGCAGGTTGTTCACAGTCTCTCTCAGGAGAGTGCCAGCCGGAATCAGCTCCTCTACCAGTACGGAAAATTCCAATGGCGGAACTTCATTGTATTTCTCTATCCAGGCACAGGCCAGCAGGGGGCGGAGCACATAGAAATATTTTTTGATTTTGACCTCGCTGCCCTGCAGATAGGTACGATAGTTGCCCCGCGCCATGTTCAGATAGTGATAGATGCATGACTTGGGTGAAAAGCCAAGCGGCGAAAGCCTGCGGATGCTCTCTGCCACCGTGTAGTTTTCTTCATATCGGATACCGGACTGCAGCCACTCCAGCAGCGGCGGATTCGATTTACGGAACAGCGTCAGCCCCTTCTTCAAATCCCAGCCGTTAATGTCCAGCAGGTCGCTGATCGGCCGTTCGATCACATCTCTCGGCTCAAAGATCGACAGATAAGCCTCCGGCCGCCGCAAGTACAGGAACCGGACATCGTAATCGCTGTCCTTGGACGGAAAACCCCAGGCCCGGCTGCCCGACTCACAGGCATACAGAATACGCACATCCTCTTCCACTTCTATCGAACGCAGCTGGCGCACAATCTCTTTATGAATTTCAGACATCATTTCACACTCCCTTCAGCTCCAAAACAATACAAAAAGCCATGGATTCGATCATCCATGGCCCCGCTCCGACTATAGCAGACTTCCAGCTACGTATGCCGCAACGCTAAATTACCGTTCCGGCGATACATATACTGCTGCTGAGACTACGCTATGAACCAGGGAGGACAGTTGGACGGATAGAATCAGATGGAGATTGGAATGGGTATTCTCCGGGCTGAAATGCTTCTCCATATAATTCATCTGTTCTGACCTCCTAAAAGTTTTGTTGTTACTCATCTTGAACAGCTTCGTACAAAACTGGCTTCGTAAGCATATCCTTAGTTTTGTTGTCATCATTTCCCAAAAGCATAAAGCAATAGTCCAGTTTCTGTCAACCCGCCTTAACGCAGCCAGCTGCGCTATTGGATCCTTGAACTAAGGGAGTATGGCTTTGACCGCTTGCGTTAAATCTTGTTTACGCAGCGTCATATAATCCGTTCTGCCCTCTTTATAGACCAGCTTCACCAGGTAATCGCCAGTCTTCGCAGAATAATAGCGCTGATGCTCCAGGATGTCGGCAATAGGCACAGCCTCGTGGATCACAGCCGAACGCTTCTCGCTGCGGGCCAGCTCCAGATGGCGCTCAGGGTCATATCGCTCTGCAGCAGGAAGCCGGTCACTGTAGTTATCCTGAATAATCTCGGCAGATGCTATATCTCCAGGCTTAGTTCGGATTTTATCGGCGTAGCCCTTCTGCTCCAGCCAGGCTCCAAGCTCATGGAAGGAGGACTGCCATTCGTAGGCGTAGTAGAGCTGATACCCGGTAGCATTCGGCTTACCCATAGTTTGAATCGAAGCATATGAAGGCTGGACACGTGTCAGGTTCTGATCCTCGTAGGTCATATTCAGAATTTCCCGTTTCAGGATTTCTTTGAACTCCTTAACCTCCTGCGGGTCCGAGAGGCTAAGCGCTTTATTATAATTGTTCAAGCGGAAACTCTCAGTGTCCGTCTCAAGCCGGGACAGCCTATACGCTTTGCTTTTGTATCCCTCGCTCTCCATCACTGCTTTGAGTTCCGGTTCAAATCCGGCAGAAGGAATCATGTAGGAACGCTGTACAATCCGCCCGTTCTCTAGCCGGTAGGACAGATAGAATTGCCGGTAATCCGAATAGGAATAATTCACCGGGTTCTCCGGCCGTGCAGCTGCCACGGCAAGATGCAGCTTGCGTACCGCCTCGATATAGTTCCGGTCCTCAGTGAACGGATCCTCCTTGCTGATATTCGGATTGTCGGTATTCCAATATGCATCATTAGCCGCATAATCACTTCCGGCATAAACAGCTTCAATCTTCTCAAGAGCCGGCACCCTGTTCTCATAGCCGGAAATTCCGGATACCGGAATATACAGCAGCAGACTCACCAGCAATACATAACCGGCAAAATCCAGCGGCACCCGGCGGGTTAGAATCTGCCAGGTTTTACGGATGATCATCTCCGCCGCAATGTAGCCGATCAGCGCTCCGGCCAGGTTGCCAGCGATAATCCAGCCAGGCTGCAGCTGCTTAAGCTGGGCGAAATAGGTTCCGGAGATCAGCATGGCACAGAGCATGACGCCTGCTTTGAACAGCGGATTGAAATACGTAAAGGCAATCGCCTGGCCTGCCTTTTCCCCGTGGCGTCTGCGGTACAGCAGAACTGACAGTGCAAATAACAGGACAGACATGGCCGAATACATCCACAGATCACCGGTGCTGAATGCATTGGTAGTCACATACATCATGTGCAATATAGGCGACCATACTTCGATATGCGCCCTTGCCCCGTACCATCTAGGATACCCATACAGGTACATCCCCAGATGTTCATTGATTAATTGGAGCATGGCGACAGGCAGAATCAGCAGGATGTAGATCACCGCCCCCTGAAGCACCGTTTGCCCGGTACAGATACCGACAAACATACTGAAGATAAACAGGAACAGTGTAAGGATACTCAGCGTCAGGCACCATTCCAAGACATCTGATCCAGTATAAATGTACACATTGCTGTCCAGCGGCTGCACCATGGCGGCAACAGCACCCGTCAGCCAGATAGGAACCATCAGCAGAATCAGACCGCTCACCGTATGGGATACCAGCAGATGCTCCCGGCGCAGCGGGAGGCTGTGCCACAGATCAGACGGCATTTTGGCCTGCAGATAACGGAACAGGAATAAACCGGCAGCTACAGGAACCGTAACGGCGAACAGCATCTGAATCTCTCCGCCGACGAAGAACAGATTCTGTACAGTCTGCGGCTTGGCATTCGGGTCACCGTTCATGAACATCTGCAGCGGCAGTGCGAATAGAAGAGCAAGGGTATATATAATTCCGATCCAGCCGTGCTGGCGCAAATTCTGGCGGATCACGCTGCTGTTAAAGAAGAATCGGCTGCGCGTCATAACCGGCATCCCCCATTTCATAAATAAAGATTTCTTCCAGCGTCAGCGGCAGCAGATCAAACACATACGGCTCATAGACATCAAAAGCCCGGGAGATCCGCTCACGGTCGCCTTTTACGATATACAGGTTAACGCTGCCCCGCTGCTCCTGATGGAGAATCTGCAGCTTGGCGGTAAGTGCGCCGGCGTGGCGTTCATCACGGAAAGCCACTTGAATCTTATGCGTGTCCGCCTTCAGATCATCCAGATCCTTCTCGACCAGCATTTTACCGCCATGCATAATGCCGACATGATCACATAAATCCTCTATTTCTCGCAGGTTATGCGAGGAGATCAGTACAGTCAGGCCGCGCTCAGCCACTTCCTGGAACAGCAGATTCTTGATCTGCCGCCGCATGACCGGATCAAGCCCGTCAATCGGCTCATCCATAATCAGCACCTCAGGCGCACAGCTAAGTGCAAGCCAAAAAGCAGCCTGCCGCTGCATTCCTTTAGAGAATCTGCTGAGCTTCCGGCCCTGATCCAGCCGAAATACGGCAGCCAGTTCCTTGAAACGCTCCTCGCTCCATGACGGATAGACCGACCTGTAAAAGGCAGCCATGCTCCGGATCGACGCCTGCGGGAAAAAATACGGGCTGTCCGGCATGAAAATAATCCGTTGCTTCACTTCCGGCGCCTCAAACACCGGCTTGCCTCCGATCGTAACCGTTCCTTGCTCGGGCCTGTAAATACCGGCGAGTGTCTTTAGCAGTGTCGTTTTACCTGCACCATTTGAACCGAGCAATCCATAGATTGCCCCTTTATGTACAGTCAGTGAGATGCCGTCAACGGCCTTTTCCCCTTGAAAAATCTTGCTTACTCCGCGGATCTCAATCATGCTTCTCCCCCTCTCTCTGCTCCAGAACCTGGCGGTACAATGTGCTGATCTCATTTTCGGTGAATCCAAGGTATACGGCCTCCGCCATCAGCCGCAGCAGCTCACCGCGCAGATCTGCCCGTTTGCTCTCATTCCGTTCCTGCCGCAGCGGAGCCACGAAGCTTCCCTTGCCCGGCAGGGAATAGATATACTCTTCACGCTCCAGCTCCCGGTAAGCCTTCTGAATCGTATTGGGATTGACCGTGAGCTGTGAAGATAACGTTCTTACCGACGGAAGCTGTTCATCCGCCCGGAGAATCCCATGCATAATCATCTCTTTGATCTTACCCGTCAGCTGCTCGTAAATCGGCTTGCGGCTGCGAACGTCCAATTCGAACATAAGCATCCTCCTTTCCATATTGCATAGCACTGCTCTCAGGTGTATTAACTGTACTACTATTATTAATACAGTTATATGCTATTGTCAACATAAAGAAACGGCCTTCCTCCTCTGCCGGAGAGCCGTTTCGGGAGCCTTTTATCGGCCCAGGTTATATTTAATCCGCTGCCCTTTGGGCTGCTGCTGGGTAATGCAGTGAATATTGCCGCCGCCGAGGGCGATTTCCCTTGTATTGATCTGCACGACCTTCCGCTCCGGAAACAGCCTGCTAAGCATGGCATAAGCCCCGGTGTCATTACTGTCCCCGAAGCCGGGCATAATGACTCCCCCGTTACAGATATAGAAATTTACATAGGTGGATGCTAAAAGGGTTCCCGCTCTGCGGCTGTAGCTATGACTGGCCCGGTCAATCCGGCCTGCTTCCTCACCGGTAATTGCCAGGGGCTGCGGGAGGTGCAGCTTATGGATTTCAAGCCTGCGTCCCTGTGCATCCGTTGCCCGGCTCAAATGTTTATAGGCCTCATTCAGCACCTCATACTGCGGATCCCGCCGGTTGTCCGTCCAGCTCATGACAACGACGCCAGGTCTTACGAACGCTGCAACCTCATCGATATGTCCATCCGTTTCATCATGAAGCATGCCGCGCGGGAGCCAGATAATCTTGTCGATATTCAGGGAATCACGCAGCACAGCTTCGATCTGCCCCTTCGCCAGCTGCGGGTTGCGGTTTTTGTGCAGCAGACACTGCTCTGTAGTAATAAGCGTACCCTCCCCGTCCACATGAACCGATCCGCCCTCCAACATGAAATGCTGAAGATCATAGCGGTCCAGACGCTCGATCTCCAGCACTTTTTGTTTCACCAGCAGGTCCTGATCCCACGGAAAATACAGTCCTCCGTTTAGTCCGCCCCAAGCGTTAAAACCCCAGTCAATTCCCCTTACGCCACCCTCACGGTTCACTACAAAGGTCGGGCCGATATCCCGCATCCAGGCATCGTTGGAAGAAATCTCAACGACCCGGACGGATTCCGGCATCCATGAGCGTACATGCTCAAACTGGCCAGAGACAACGCCTATCGTCACCGGCTCAAATTCGGCAATTGCCGCTGCTACGGCTACAAAATCATCCTGTGCCGGCTTAGCTCCCAGCCTCCAGGTGTCGGTGCGGGTAGGCCAGAGCATCCAGGTGCCGGCATGAGGCTCATATTCACCCGGCATACGATAACCATCTTCTCTCGGCGATCTTCCTATTGTGTGTGGCATCAGTATTCACCCCGGCTATAGAATCCTAATAGAATTCTATGCGGATAAACAGGCTGCTGCTACTGGTGTATACGGCTCAAATAGCTGAGCTTTCTGCCTCAAGCACGGTCTCTTTCTGCCTCTTCGGCCGCTTATCACTTAGCAGCGCAAAGAGAATCCCTGGAAGCATCAGCAGGCTTGTAAAAACAAACGTCCGGCTGAAGGCATGAACAGCCGCCCCCTGCAAACCTGCTGCAGCTTGTGACAGCAGCTGCCCGGCTTCGCGGAACTGATTCCCGCTGTCCGCCGCAAATGCCTGCTGCTCTGCAGGACTCAGCGAGGCAGCGGCAAGCTTGGTCTTCTCCATCACGTCCGTAAACACTTCATCGCCGTCCGCCTTCCCGTCTGCGCCTTGTTCTCCTTGACCGAGCGAGGAAATGGCGGCAATCAGCACCGGTTTAATAACCGGCTGCAGCACCTGATTCTCTTGCACCGCCTGTACCGCACGAATCCCGGCCGTGTGCAGGTTATTGTCCGTTTGCTGCTGCAGCACTGTAACGATAATTGCTACGCCAATTACACTGCCCAGCGCCTTGCTCATATTCGTGACGCCCGAAGCAATTCCCACCTTTTCTTCAGGAACGTTACGGACTGCGGAAGACATCACGGGTGCCATCGTCAAGCCAGTTCCCACTCCCATGGCGACTAAGCGGACTAATACATCGGCCAGCGCCGAATCTGCCTGGAGTCCGCTTAAGGAATAGGCGGCACCAGCCATTATGAGCACTCCCCCCGCAGCGAACAGGTGACTCCCGTATTTAGCGGAGAGCGGCCCGGATATAGCCGAGCTGACAATAGAGCCCACTGCAATCATGGAAAGAACAAGACCCGCCTTCAGCTCCGTCATTCCCATCATCCTGGTCAGGAAAAAGCTGGTCAGCAGCGAGATATTCATCAGTGCCGCCCCGACTATAATCATGGTCAGTGACGCACCGTTAAAGGTGCGAATCCGCAGCAGTGAGAGCGGCAGCATCGGCTCCCTTCCTTTCCGCTGCGAGAAGAAAAAGAAGATCAGGAACACTACGCCCAATGCCAGCAGCAGCAGAATTACCCGGGAATTCCATCCATAGTCTTGAACTTTGATTAACGCATAGGTAATGAAGAACATCGCTCCGGTGATTCCCAGCGTACCGCCAGCATCGACCGACCTGCCCGCAGAATCATCACGGGATTCCTTGATGAACAGTGCTGTGAGCACAATGCTTAGCACCCCAAGCGGCACATTGACAAAAAAGATCCACTGCCAGTTGAGCTGCTGGGTGATTATGCCGCCAAGCGCCGGACCGCTCGCTGCAGCAACCCCCGAGACAGCTCCCCAGATGCCGATAATCAGACCATGCATTTCTTTGGGGAAAGTGGTCGTGGTCAGCGGGATTGTAACAGGAACAATAATCGCCCCCGCCAAGCCCTGGAGAACACGAAGCAGGATCAGTGCTCCCAGTGAGGGAGCCAGACCAGCAAGCAATGAAGTCACCGTGAACAGCAAAACACCGATCAAAAATACTCTCTTGCGCCCGAATTGGTCAGCCAGCCGTGATGCCGTCAGAATAAACACGGCAAACGCCAGATTGTAACCGTTCATTATCCAGGAAATCTGCGACACAGTTCCCCCGAAATGACGTGTCATCTCCGGTAAGGCAATATTAATAATCGTGGTATCCAGCAGTGCCATAAAGAAACCGAGGACAATTGCAGTAAAAGAAAAAATCCGCCGCACACGCATACTCAACCTCATCACTCCCTTTATAATCTGAACTATAGTTCATATTTGAGATTATATGAACTATAGTTCATGTTTGTCAATGAGAAAATTGAACTTTAGTTCATCTTTTGTTGACAGTAAAAATGCACTCCTCTACAATCGGGTATATGAGGGGGACCTTAACACATGGGTGATATGGAAGATAAGATCAGAACACCGCAGCAGGACCGCAGCATCAGAACCAAGCAGGCGATCATTCAAGCCGCTATGAAGCTTTTTTCAGAGAAGGGCTACCACCAGACCAATACCAAGCAAATTGCCGCCGCGGCAGGAGTATCTACAGGCAGTTTTTATTCTTACTTTAATGATAAACGGGCTGTATTTATGGAAGTGCTAACGGGGTATAGCGAGGTTTTACTGGAACGGATCGATGCTTCCATGGCCGAAATCAATTTCCACAATATGGACAAACACACCCTGCTCACACATCTCGTGGACAGCCTCCTGTTGTCACATGAGGTCTATACCGGTTTCCACAAAGAACTGTCGATCATGTATCTCAGCGATGAGGATATTAAACAGCAGATGGACGCACAATATGAAGTCGGCCGCGTCCGAACGCTGCAGTATCTCCAGATGGGGAAGGATGAGCTGAAGGTTACCGACCTGGAAGCGGCAGCCATCCTTGTATTCGAGTCCGTAAGCGCCATTGTGGATGTAATCGCCTTCTCTCCGCACCGGGTTTCACCTGAACGGCTGAAGACAGAGCTCGTCAATATGCTCGTTGAGTATCTGTATGGCTGATATATAGATTAAACTTGTGATTGTTCTATTATGGAATGTCCGTACAGGTCTTAACCTTTCTCCACAAAAAACAGCGGCCCGCAGAATGACTTCTGCCGGCCGCTGTTTCTCTCTCCATCTCCCGCTCAACGCTCATCCTTCCAGAAATTCAGCGGTTTAATATCCTTAGTGATAATCGCAAAGCTGTATCCTTCCTTCTTGAAGGTTTCCAAAAGACGCGGCAGTACTTTAAGCGTTGCCTTCTGGTCATGCATCAGAATAACCGGATTCGTCTGCGACTTCTGCAGTTTGTGCACCTGGCTCATAACCGAATTATAGATTTTGTCACTGTCTTCCTTGTACTTCCAGTCTTCCGAGTCGACATTCCAGTCCCATAAATGATAGCCCTGGGTCAATACTATATCCCTGAAGGCTTGGGTAAAATAGGGTTTACTTCCGTATGGCGGCCGGATCAGTGACGTTTCTGCTCCGCTGATTTTCTTCAGCACTGTATTATTTCCTGCCATCTCTGCCAGTGCAGCGGCCGGAGAAGCATAAAATTTTTCCTTACGGTGAGTCATACCGTGCAGTCCAAGCCCATACCCTGCATTTACAATCTGTTTCACCTGGGAAGGATAACGGTTCATGTTCAGCCCCAGCATAAAGAAAGTCGCCTTAGCATCATATTTATCCAGTATACCCAACAGCTCAGAGGTCGTTGCCGACGGTCCGTCATCAAACGTAAGATACAAGGTCCGCCCCTTGGCCTCTGACGTTCCCGCAGATGCAGTTCCGCTGGCGGTCTGCGGGATCAGCTTGTCTTTATATTGAACAATGAAATCCTCGTCACTCAGCAGCACCCCGGCATCCCATACCCGAAGTAAATATTTATCCGGCTGAAAGGTTAAGCTATACCCGAGGTAGGTGCTGATCCGCAGAGGTACCATCAGCTTGCCGTCCTTCAGGAAGGTGCTCATCGGAGCAACGGTTCCGTCCGGAAGCTGAAGTCCCCCGTCATTGTTAAGCAGCCGTACCGAATAACTTCCGGCCGCAATTGCAATTCCTTCCTGCAGTCCGGTAATGGTCCATTTCAGTTCTTCTGACAGCGCACGGAGCGGAACATAATAGGTATACTTGACGGATACAGCTTCAATTTCAGTCAAGGTATCGTTGACACCCAGCTTCAACACTGAACCTGCCCCCGAAGCCTTAGCTGTGGTTTGCAGAATCCCAAAACATAAGAATAATGACATCAATAAAGCCACTACTTTTTTCATAGGCACGAGCAGAATCTCCAATCTATGTATATTTACCTCTAACTCTACCATACATAGATATAACGTAATTTGAGAGATTGTAACCCAATCCATAAATTATTGTTACTTTTACGGGCTGTGACATAAGACATAGCAAGACCTTCTCATACAAAAGAGCAGTGATTCCTTATATTTCGTCGAATGCTGTCGCATCAGCAAAAAAAGCGGTTAAACGGCATCCTTTTTACACATTATAATTGTGACGAAATCAGCAACATTTGTGAATGTTTGAACAAATTTTGAACTTCCTTAAAATCAGCTTAAAGCCCGTTGCTACAGTGATCTTTGTCATACCTAACGGTACTTGTAACAAATTGATCACATATATTTAACTTTATCGCCATTATTAAGGTCGATAATAGATATTATGTTAAAATATGTATTTTGCAATTAGGGTAAGTAATTCTTACTATAGATACAGGTTAAGCTTTACCAGCCATCGAACGGCTAATGAAAAGAAGTATTGAAGGAAGGAGTTCTATATGAAAAAAAAGGGACCGTTATACGCTTTGTTTCTGAGCCTGCTCTTCATTCTGCCGGGATGCAGTTCACTTTCCGTACTGAACCCGAAGGGGCCGGCTGCCCGAACTTTATCTGACACGATCATCCTCTCCATTCTGGTGATGGCCGGTGTCCTCGCAGTTGTCTACATCTTATATATCTTCGTCCTGGTGAAATACCGGGCAAAGAAGAGCAATGAAGGTTACATTCCTGAACATGAGGAGGGCAACAAGGTTCTTGAGGCCATCTGGATTATCATCCCGATCATCATCGTAGCCTTTCTGTCCGTTGTGACTGTTAAGTCTACTCATGCGGTCGAGAATGTCGCCTCTGAGTACAAGGATCAGGATCCGCTGGTCATTTATGCTTCATCCTCCAACTGGAAATGGCATTTCAGCTATCCTGAGGAAGGCATTGAAACCGTGAACTACGTCAACATTCCCGTTCACCGTGCGGTAGAATTCAGACTGTACTCCTTCGGGACAATCACGAGCTTCTGGGTTCCCCAGCTTGCCGGTCAAAAATACGCGATGAGCGATATGCTTACCGAGCTTAACCTCTCGGCCGATACTGTGGGCTCTTATATCGGAAAGAATTCGAACTTCAGCGGTAAGGGCTTTGCCCATATGGAATTTGAAACCCTTGTAATGACCGATAAAGATTACCAGGATTGGGTGAAGGAAGTTAAAGAAACTGCACCTGCGCTTACCGAAGAGGAATTTAAAGGTCTGCTCGCCGCCGAAGTACTTGGACGCAAAACCTATTCCTCCACGCATCTGACGTTCAGTCCTCCTCCGGGTGACCATAGCGAGCATATGAGCGGAAACGGCTCGGAAATGGATATGGAGAACGGCGGTACGGAACATGAGGACAACAAGGAGATCCATCCTTCTCCGGAGCCTTCCAGCCAGACAGAGTTTGACAGTGTGCCTAATCCGGAAGTCAATGAACCGCTGCCAAGTTCGCCTGTTGAAGAAACTACGAACTAATTATGCAATAGCAACAACCTGAAAGGAGCCACCCTAATGGATTTAGACAAATTTAAGGTTCACGGCGAACCCTTGATTTACGGAGCCATGGTCAGTATCGCACTCGCTACCATCGGGATTCTCGTCGGGTTGACCTATTTTAAGAAATGGGGATACCTGTGGCGCGAATGGCTTACTACCGTGGATCACAAGAAAATCGGGGTCATGTATATTCTCGCAGCACTTCTGATGCTGTTCCGCGGCGGCGTGGACGCGATGATGATGCGTCTGCAAACTGCAGCACCGGAAATGAAATTCCTCGATGCGCAGCATTATAACGAGGTATTTACCACCCACGGCCTGATTATGATTCTCTTCATGGCCATGCCTTTTATCATCGGTCTGATGAACGTAATCATTCCGCTGCAGATCGGCGCAAGAGACGTTGCTTTTCCGCGCCTCAACGCTGTCAGCTTCTGGCTTTTCTTCATGGGAGCCATGCTGCTTAACATTTCCTTCGTTATCGGGGGATCACCGGATGCAGGCTGGTCCGCGTACTTCCCGCTGGCGAGTCTGGAATTCAGCCCGACTGTTGGTAACAACTACTACTCCCTGGCACTGCAGATTTCCGGTATCGGAACACTGATCACAGGGGTTAACTTCATTGTTACCATTCTCAAAATGCGTGCACCAGGCATGACGCTGATGAAAATGCCGATGTTTACCTGGTCCGTGCTGATCACCAACGTCATTATCGTCTTCGCCTTCCCGGTGCTGACTGTAGCACTTGCCCTGATGATGTTTGACCGTCTGTTCGGCTCGCAATTCTTCACGATGGCCAACGGCGGGATGGATATGCTCTGGGCCAACCTCTTCTGGGTATGGGGACATCCTGAGGTTTACATTGTTATATTGCCGGCATTCGGGATTTACAGTGAAATTATCGCCACCTTCTCCAAAAAGAACCTGTACGGCTATACCTCAATGGTATTCAGTATGGTCATCATTTCGCTCTTGTCCTTCCTGGTATGGGCTCACCATTTCTACACCATGGGTCAAGGCGTTATGGTCAACAGCTTCTTCTCCATCACTACGATGGCGATTGCCGTACCAACCGGGGTCAAAATATTCAACTGGCTGTTCACCCTTCGTAAAGGGCGAATCACCTTCACGACACCGATGCTATACACCCTGGCCTTTATTCCGATCTTCACAATCGGCGGTGTAACCGGCGTTATGCTGGCGATGGCCAGTGCGGATTACCAGTATCACAATACTATGTTCCTGGTAGCCCATTTCCACTACGTTCTGATTCCAGGCGCAGTGTTTGCGGTTATCGCCGGCTTCCATTACTGGTTCCCGAAAGTATTCGGCTTCCGTCTTAATGAACGCCTGGGCAAACATGCTTTCTGGTGGATTATTATTTCCTTTAACGTGACCTTCTTCCCGCTCTTCTTCCTGGGACTGATGGGAATGACCCGCCGTATGTACACCTATTCAGAGGAGAGCGGCTTCGGTCCGCTGAATATGCTGTCATTCGCCGGAGCAGTGGGTCTCGCAATCGGTTTTGTCATCCTGGTCTACAACATTTACTGGAGTACACGCTACATGCCAAGGGATACAACAAGCGATCCTTGGGATGGACGTACCCTGGAATGGGCTACACCAAGTCCGATTCCGGCTTACAACTTCGCTGTAGTGCCAAACGTAAAAACCCGCGATGCCTTCTGGGCAGCCAAGCAGGATAATGTACCACTGTTCGAGGATAAAATCACTAAGATTCACTTGCCGAACAATACCGGGAAGCCGTTTATCCTGGGTGTCATCTTCTTCTTCCTGGGCTTCTTCCTCGTATTCAGCATGTGGATTCCAGCGATCGTTGCCGGAGTCGGCGTAATCATTATGCTGGCGGCAATGTCCTTTGACCGGGATCACGGCTTCTACGTACCAGCTGAAGAAGTTATTGCTACTGAAAAGAAATTGCGGGGTGAGACTGTATGAAAATAGATGCGTCCAAGCCGCTGGAATATTCAACAGAAGAGAACAGTAATAAAATCTTCGGCTTTTGGGTTTTTCTCGGGGCTGAAATACCGCTCTTCGCTACACTGTTTACTGTATACTTCGTAATGGTTAACCGCTTTGCCAACGGTCCAAGCGGCAAAGAGCTGTTTGAAATCGGCCCGGTGCTGGTTGAAACCTTCCTGCTGCTTACAAGCTCGTTCACAATCGGCCTCGCCATTCATGCTATGCGGCTCGGCTACAAGAAAGCGATGATGTTCTTTATGGGCATCACGCTCCTGATGGGTCTTGGCTTTATCGGCATTGAGATTGATGAATTCTTCACCTATGTCCATGAAGGCGCCACACTCCAAACCAGCGGTTTCCTGTCCAGTCTCTTCGTACTGCTCGGAACCCACGGTGCCCACGTCAGCTTCGGCTTCCTGTGGGGCGCAGGGATCATGATCCAGCTGTGGCGGCAGGGAATTACTCCGGCTACTGCCAATAAAGCCTTTATCTTCTCACTGTTCTGGCATTTCTTAGACGTGGTCTGGATCTTCATCTTCAGCTTCGTCTACCTGAAAGGACTGATGTGATATGATAAAGCAACTGTTTCCAATCCGCCATGTCATGGGTTATCTGGCCTCTCTGGTCCTTTCCGCCGCTGCGCTGATCGTGATCTATGGAGACCTCTCCCAATCGGCCAATATGACGGTTCTGCTCATCACTGCGCTTATCCAGGCATCCCTGCAGCTCTTTGTGTTCATGCACATCGGGGAATCGGCAGACACCAAAAAAGAACTTTATATCAATATTGCTTATGCCTTGTTCGTAGGGCTGGTAACCATCTTCGGTACCCTCTTCATCTTCGTATGGGGCTGGTATTCCTAAGACAGGCATACGATCGTTCTTCCAATAAGCAGTCCGCTTCCGGTAATTTGTTTCCGGAGCGGGCTGCTTTTTTGCGCTCTAGCGCGGTTTCCTTCATTTTCAACAAACATTCAGCGCATATTCAACCAACATTCAGCGCAGCCTCAGATCCCTTTCAGTTTACGGTTCTACAATGTAGACATTCACAGCACAGAAATAGGGTTCTACATAGCAGTACCAATACCACTTGTAAAGGATGAGATTGAAAA
>CAKMKL010000269.1 GCA_927443375.1 uncultured Paenibacillus sp.
GGAAAGCAGTCAGCAAACACAAAGAGAAATTACAGGAAAAGGTACACACCCTGTTCGCGTAGCGTCCTCACGAAGATTAAAGGTGATCCTACTCAAAAAACAAGGGCTGTCCCGCAGCCATTTCATGGCTTTTGGGACAGCCCCTTTCCGCACATTTTTCACAATTCTGCTCTTTGACAGCATGTACTAACTTACCCGTATCACCTTATCCTTACAATTGTATGTCTTTCACCACGTTACCTTCAAAGTCCTTAATGGTGAATTTCCCGTCAGCCATAATCCCGTAAGAATGCGGATTATTCTCTTTGGGTAAAGAGATCGAACCCGGATTAAGTACATAAATACCTTCCTTTACGTCTGCTACCGGCAGATGGGTGTGCCCCTGTATAAAGACATCACCCGGAACGAGCGGAGGCAATTGGTCAATGCTGAAGCCATGACCGTGGGTGGCATAGATTTTTCTGCCTTCATGAAGGATCAGCACATAATCGCCCATCATCGGAAACTGCAGCAGCATCTGATCCACCTCAGCATCGCAATTACCGCGCACAGCCACAAGCGATTTGCCGTAGGCATTCAACCGGGCAGCGACACCTTGCGGGTCGTACCCCTCCGGCAGCGGATTCCTCGGCCCGTGATACAGGAAATCCCCCAAGATCACAAGGGTATGCGGCTGTTCCTGCTCAGCCTTTTCTAAAACCCGCTCCAGCCAAAACAGTGAGCCATGAATATCGGAGATAAACATTAGTTTCATCAGGTGATCTTCCCTTCCCTTATTCGCTTTCCTATTAATCTTACTTCCTCTGTACCCGGAGCGCAAAACAGGACGCCGCTGGCGTCCTGTCGCATACCTTAGTATTCACGGATTAATCAAGGCAGATTGGAGGTACCCATCAAATAGCGGTCCACTTCCCGCGCGGTCTGCCGTCCTTCATCAATCGCCCACACTACAAGGCTCTGTCCACGGCGCATGTCTCCGGCCGCAAATACGCCCTCAATATTGGTGGTTTGCGTACCGAACTCCGCCTTGGCATTGGAACGCTCATCACGCTCCACTCCAAGCTGATCAAGCACTGTATCTTCAGGTCCTGTGAAGCCAAGGGCCAGCAGCACGAGCTGTGTCTTAATTACTTCTTCGCTGCCCGGCACTTCCACTGGAATCATCCGCCCCTGTTCATTACGGGTCCACTCTATCCGTACAGTATGCAATTCCTGGACATGTCCGCCATCATCTCCGACAAAACGTTTCGAAGAAACGAGATAGCGGCGGGGATCTTCCTGGTACAAGGAAGCTGCCTCCTGCTGGCCGTAATCCACCTTCAGTACCTTTGGCCATTCCGGCCAAGGGTTGCTGGCCTGACGGGTCAGCGGAGACTGCGGCATAATTTCGAGCTGGATTACACTGCGGCAGCCATGACGGATGGAAGTCGCCACGCAGTCGGTACCCGTGTCGCCGCCGCCGATAACTACTACATCTTTGGCTGCAGCAGAGAGATATTCTCCGTCTGCCAGTCCGGAATCAAGCAGGCTCTTCGTGTTCAGCGTCAAAAACTCCATCGCCTGGTGTATACCGCGAAGATCACGCCCCTCAATCGGGAGGTCACGCGCCTGCGTCGAGCCGCCGCACAGTACAACGGCATCATGGTCTTCCTGGAGCTGTGAAGCGGTAATATCTTTGCCGATTTCAGTCCGGGTCACAAAGGTAATGCCTTCGGCAGCCAGAAGATCCACCCGCCGCTGAACGGTTTGCTTATCCAGCTTCATATTGGGAATACCGTACGTCAGCAGTCCACCGATCCGGTCTGCCCGTTCATATACAGTTACGGTATGTCCGGCCTTGTTGAGCTGTGCCGCACAGGCGAGTCCTGCCGGGCCTGAACCGACTACGGCTACCTTCTTGCCTGTACGGACCAAAGGAGGCTCAGGAACGATCCAGCCCTCAGCAAAACCTCTATCTACAATCGACCGCTCAATGGATTTGATGGTTACCGGCTTGCCGTTCAGTCCAACGGTGCAAGCCCCTTCGCAAGGCGAGGGACAGACACGTCCTGTAAACTCCGGAAAGTTATTGGTCTTATGCAGGCGCTTCAATGCAACCTGCCAGTTGCCGCGGTATACTAAGTCATTCCACTCGGGAATCAGATTATGCAGCGGACAGCCGGATGCCATCCCGGAGAGCAGGCGCCCCACATGACAGAATGGTGTTCCGCAGTCCATACAGCGGGCCCCTTGCTCCTTCAGCTTCTCTTCATCCATTGGTATTACAAATTCATCCCAGTTCTTAATGCGTTCTAAAGGCTCGCACTCCGCAGGAGCCTGCCGCTGATACTCTAAAAATCCGGTTGTTTTACCCATTCCTGTCATCCTCCGAGTTTCTCTGATTGGCCGTTACTCTCCGTCACCGACTAATTATTTGTCACTGTAAAGCAGCAAAGCAAGAAGTTGTGATGTGGCGGATTTCCGCCCCTTCACAGTCCCTGTTAGGATCTTTCTTAGATTGAAATGCCTTAATATTATCATTTATCCACTATCGCCTAAATGAGCAATGTCACTTTTTTAGATAAAATTCCGGGGAATGGGCAAAGCGGCCTGGAAATGCCTTATTGGCCGATAAAATGCAAAAAGAAACGGATACCCTCCCCTTACAGGGGCGGTATCCGTTTTTTTCCGGTAAAGTATATAGCAAACGGTGCTGCCTAAGGCTGCACAGCCAGCACAACCATTCCAAGTCCCCGGACTGTCAGCTTACCTCCGGTGACACCTGTGACCAGCTCATCCCCGAACAGGATGCTCCATTCTCCAAGGTCAGGCAGGCTCAACGAAGCCCCGTCCGGATTCGCATTATAGAGCACATACAAGTGCTCAGCAGGATCTCCTCCGGCATGATCACGCAGCGTGTAGGCGACCGTACCGGCCGGCGACCGCTCAAAGATAAGCCGGGTGCGGATTTCTTCCGCAGTGCGCAGACGGAAGGCCGGATGTGCCTTGCGCAAATCGATTAGCCGTTTCATATAAGCGACATCACGGGTATGCGCAGCGCAGCGTTCCCAATCCATGCGGTTGATCTCAACGGGCGACTTATAGCTGTTCTCAACCCCATCCTTAGTACGCATGAACTCCTGTCCGGCGTGAACAAACGGAATCCCCTGGCTCGTTAGTACCATAGCCGAGGCCAGGCGGTGCATCGCTTCGCGGCGGGAATCGCTTACCCCCTCCGAGGACAGCACGATTTTATCCCACAGCGTATGGTTATCATGGCATTCCACAAAGTTCACACACTGCTGCGGCTCGTCAGCAAACTGTCCTGTAGCTTGACCGTACACTACTCCGCCGGTAATCCCTGTCTTCACGGCCTGTTCAAGACCACCCTTGCCGCCGATAAATCCCGGCTCCTCATACCGGAAGATGTTACCCTTCACTGCATCGCGGAAGCCGTCATTAAAATGCCCGATGCCCGGCAGCACATCCGCGTTACTCTGGCTGGCCAGCCGAGAAGGGGCAAGCTCCGTATCCATAATCCAGCCCTCGCCGATCGTTAGGAGCGAAGGATCGATCTCATCCAGCCGGCGGCGGATTTCCTGCATCGTCTCAATATCAATCAGTCCCATCAGATCAAAGCGAAAGCCGTCGATATGATACTCTCTGGCCCAGTAGAGTACGGATTCTACAATAAACCGGGACATCATCAGCCGTTCACTGGCCACATCATTTCCGCACCCCGACCCGTTAGACAGACTGCCATCCGGCTTATAGCGCAGATAATAGCCGGGAACCAGCTTGGTGAAATTGACCCGGAACCCGTCATATACATGATTGTAGACCACATCCATAATCACCCGCAGACCGCGGTCATGCAGCGCCTGGATCATAGTCTTCAATTCGCGGATGCGTACGGCCGGCGCATAAGGATCGGTGGCGTAAGAGCCCTCCGGCGCATTGTAATTCTTCGGATCATACCCCCAGTTATAATGGGGCTGGCTGAGCCTGGTCTCATCAACGCTTTCTGTAGCATAGTCGTAGACAGGCAGCAGCTGCACATGCGTTACCCCGAGATCGGCAATATGATCAAGACCGGTAAGAATTCCGCCCGGGCCGCGGGTGCCCTCTTCCGCCAGACCAAGATATTGTCCTTTATGGGTAATGCCGCTCGCCGGATGGACGGATAAGTCACGCAAATGAAGCTCGTAGATTACAGCATCGACCGGATCGGCCAGAGGCGGCTTCTCGTCAGTCCAACGCTCAGGGTCAGTCTTGCGTAAATCCAGAATTGCGCCCCGGTCTCCGTTGACGCCGACAGCCCCGGCATAGGGATCTGCCGCTTCATTCCACTGCTCCCCGACACGCACCCGGTATGTATAGAACTTGCCGTCCAAGTCTCCGGCAACCGTCAGCCTCCAGACCCCCCGCACATCCCGGGTCATCAGCAAATGTTCTCCTTCAGCTTCCTGCCATGACTCATAGAGCACAACCTCAGCCTCAAATGCAGTGGGTGCCCATAGGCAAAAGGCGGATTGAGCAGGAGTATAGCTGAGGCCAAGATCTTCACCATCATAACTGAAAAGATCATCAAAATCCTGGTCGAACACGGAGATTCCGTCCGTGGCCGCCGGATCACCATAATAAATAGGTTCTTTCATTTCTTTTTGTACGGACAAGGCAACCTGTCTCCTTTACCCTTTAATAACTGGAATTATAGCGCCATTATCCTTTTTGCGCAAACGTTTGTACAAAGTTTTTGCCCGCTCCTCCCTGTACAGGTTCAAGGAGCGGTTCCCGCTTAGACTTCAGGACTACGCCCGGGTGATGTCCAGCGCTACCATTGTGATGATATTCTGATTGGGAAGATAAGGGATGCGCTGCTCCTGCCCCGGGCGGTAGCCGCCGTCCTTAAGGCGGAGTCCATTATCGTGAACAAGGAGCACCGGCCCTTTTCCGCCAGCAGGCTTTTCATAGCCGATCCCCAGAACCCAGTGATAATTGTAGGCAAAATCCCCTTGCCAGCGGAAGCTGAACCATTTGTCAAACTTGAGTGCTACCGGCCTGGCTGCATCAATCTCCGCTGTATACCGCTCCATATCATTAAAGACGGTTACAGTGTGCTGCCATCCGTCATGGCCATCCTTCCCGGCAGCAGACCTGAGATATGCATGGATGCCTCGGGTGAAGCTGCGCACACTCATGCCCCAGGGCCTTCCGCCGTGACGGCTGTATATGTTATTTATATGTGCTGCTTTGGTGTCAAAATGCCTCATTCCAGGAATAAAGGCTGCTCCCTGCCGTGTGTGCCAATATTCCATTAGCGCAGCCATAGTGGCAGGCCCGCAGGCCGAGCCTGGTGAACGAACGCCCGGTTCCCACTGTGTATAGGGTTCTGCGGGAATCCGGCGGTTTAGCAGTGACTGTGTCATAGGGATATCTTCTCCTGCCGCTCCCGCAGTATACGTTCAATGTCGGAAGCGAGAAAAGGCTTGCTGATAAAATCCTCCATACCTGCAGCCAGACACTTCTTCCGGTCCTCCGGTCTGGCGTAGGCAGTCACAGCTACCATATAGGGGCGGCTGCCGGTTACAGGCAGCTTACTAATCCGGGCTGCTGCACTTAGCCCGCTCATTACCGGCATCTGCACATCCATAAAGATAAGATCATAATCCTGCTGCTGCACCGCTTGGAGCGCCTGTTCTCCATTTTCTGCGAGGTCGGCGTTGTAGCCTCTTTTCTGCAGCATGGTCAGGAGCAGCTTTTGGTTGATTGGATGGTCTTCGGCAACCAGTATCCGCAGCGGACCATATTGGGGTTCTGCATGCGTCAGAGCCCCGGCATTTCGAAGCGTTTCCTCCGCCGGCTTTACCATTCCCTCAGCATGTTCATCGGGATCACCGTCAATATCAATAGGCAGGGTGAAATAGAAATTGGAGCCCTCTCCTTCCCTGCTGTCCACGGCAATTGCCCCGCCCATCAGCTCAACCAGCCGCTTGCAGATCGAAAGTCCAAGTCCGGTACCTCCGTATTTACGGTTAATTGCCGGATGCAGCTGGGAAAAGGATTGAAATAACAGGGACTGCTTCTCGGACGGAATGCCGATCCCTGTATCCTTGACACTGAATTTCAGAGTCAGCTTGCGGCGGTTAGGACAGAATTGCGTCCCTACAGCAATCGAAACATGCCCTGTATCGGTAAATTTAACAGCATTGCTGACCAGGTTAACCAAAACCTGGCGCAGCCGGGCTGCATCCCCCATAATCAGCTCCGGTACATCGGGGTCGATCCGGCAGCTCAGCTCGATGTTTTTTTCCCTGGCTTTGGGCAAGAACAGCTCGGTGACATTTTCCATGACCCCTTCCAGGCTAAGCGGCTCATGCACCAGTGTCATTTTCCCGGCTTCAATTTTACTGAAATCCAGAATTTCATTCAGAATATACAGCAGGGAAGCACTGCTCTCACTGATTATATTGGCGTATCCGCGCTGCTCCTCATCAAGCTCTGTCTCAGCGAGCAGGTCTGTCATGCCCATAATGCCATTCATCGGGGTCCGCAGCTCATGGCTCATGATGGCCAGAAACTCCGATTTGGCCTGATCCGCTTTCTCTGCCGATTCTTTAGCACGGATAATCTCCTTCTCATTGGTGTTGTCCCGGAAGACGACAACCGCACCAATGCGCTCTCCTTTATCAAACAGGGGGGTCACCTGGTATTCAGCCAAAAAGCTTGATCCGTCTTTCCGCCATAACACCGCATCCTTGCTTGAAACGGACTCCCCGGTCTGGACAGCCCTTATCAGCGGGGATTCCTCAGGCCGGGAATAGATGCCGTCCCGTGCTGTCTGCTGAATATGGCCCAGATAAGGGCGTCCCATAGTCTCGCCATAGGCAAAGCCCAGCATATCTGCACCGGCAGGGTTAATAAAGGTAATCCTGCCTTCGGTATCAAGGCCAAAGATGCCCTCGGAGACTGCATTGAGGATCAGGGTATAATCATTGCTCAACTTCTCAATCTGCTCGGTATACCGGATACGCTCGGTAATGTCGCGGGAAATCCCGTACACACCGACCACCTCGTCATCGACTATAATCGGAATATTGACCGTATTGATCTCCACCAGATGCCCGTCTTTATGAATCAGCGTGAGTTCATAGCTTTGCGGGAATCCCTGGCAGGCCAAAGAAAAGTGATAATTTGTCTTCTCAATGTCCTTTTCATGCACAAGCGGCCCGTAGTAATTACCGATTAACTCTTCCATGGAGTAGCCGGACAATTTCTCCAAAATAGCATTTGCAGTTAAGTAATCCCCCTGCAGGTTCATCGAATATACCGCTGACGGATTGTACTCGAACAGTGATTTATAACGCTGCTCATTCTCCTGCAGCCTCGACTCGAATTGCTTGCGCTCCGTAATATCTCTGGCCACGGCAATAATCTCCACTACCTGTCCCTGCTCATCAAAAATGTACCGGCTGTTCGTCTCGAACCAGATATAGCTGCCGTTTTTGTGGCGGTACCGGTAAGAGATCGGCGGAATGAATCCGGCTGCCTTGTTTAGCATCATCTTCTCCTGTATCAGAGGCAGATCGTCGGGATGCAGATAGTCATAGGTGCTGGTACCGACCATCTCCTCAGGCTCGTAACCAAGTAAAGTACGGCTGGCCGGGGAGCAATACAAAAAAACGACGTCGTCGACTGTAAAGCGCGAGATCAGATCCAGTGAATTTTCGGACATCAGCCGGAAATTGCGCTCGCTCTCCCTGAGCTGCTGCTCCATCTGCTGCCGCTCGGTAATATCCTGCATCATGCCGATTAGCTTGATAGGCTGTCCTTCCGGACTATAGATCACATCCGATTGAATATTTACCGCCAGCAGGGTATTGTCAGGGAGGACCAGCCGGTAGGTAGCTTCGCTGGACTCTCCATGGTTGATTGCCAGCTCTACATTCTCATACAAATAGCCCAGGTCCTCCGGATGGACCAGCTTTGCGAACGTCTGGTAATCCACGCCGGTTGGACCTACACTATAATGCAGAATACGGCGCAGCTCCTCCGAGAAGGCCAGCTTGCTTTTGACTAAATCCCAGGTCCAGGAGCCGATTCTGGCAACCCGCTGTGCTTCGGCGAGCGCTTCTTCATTCTGTTTGCGGCTGGTCACATTCCGGCCAATGCCCATAATTCTCGTGATTTCATTCTGCTCATTCCGGATAGCATGAAAAGAGGTTTCTAACCACATATAATGCCCTTCCTTGTGGCGGAGACGGCGGGTATACGTATCATTCTTCAGAAGTCCCTCGAACGATTTCTCCAGGCTTGCGACATCATCCGGGTGATAGAATTCCAGGCGGTTCCTGCCGATCAGCTCTTCAGGCTCATAGCCGAGCAGCTTCTTCGCAGAAGGTGAAATAAAGCTGAGGATGCCATCCGGCTGGGTAAAGGAAATAATGCTTTGATCATCTTTTATAAATAAATCGTATAAATCGCGGCTGTCTACGGTCAGCTGATCAGCGATTTTCCTGTCGGTAATTTCCATGGCATAAACTATAATATGCGGGGAGGCCTGTCCCTCTTCTGCACGGACAAGCGTAAGAGACAGCCATACAGAGCGCCCGGCACGGTTGTGGAATCTCAATTCTTTTACTACAGAAGCACCTGGCGGGAAAGCTTGCCCATCAATGCACCCTGCCAGAGACAATCCTTCCAGTTCCGCCAGCGATGCATGATCACCGCTGCACAAAGTTCCTTCAAGAAAGTCAGACCTACTACAGCCCAGAATATTGCAAAGCGCGGAGTTAACCTTAATCCACTTGTCCGCCTCTATGGCCCATACAGCCATTCCTACTGGAGACATCATGAATGCTTGATCCAGAATACTGCAGTTCTCTGCCAAGTAATTCATTTTATAGGGGCCCCCTTCTCATGAGCCAGCTGTGTGCAGACTCTCAGTTGTACTTCTACCAGTATACGATAAGAGGAAGCCGGAAGAAATGTACAGCACAACTTCGGAATTACAAATTAAGAATTTTAAATATTGACGGCTCTCTGCGGTTCATTTAGAGTGTTGGTTAATATCACATATTTAACCAATTACGATGGAAGCACCCGTAATAAAGGCTTATTGGCCTTTACTTACGGGTGCTTTTTGCCGTTTGCGGTCAATAGTGACGACAGAAGGAGAATCCGAAGTTGAACAAGTTTATGAAAACATTCCCTGCAGCACTTATGCTTTTGGTGTCCTTATTCACCTCAGCCGGTGCAGCAAGCGCAGCTGCTGCTGTGCTGACACCCTCGATTCAGGCCGCTTTTGAGCTGACTGCCGCCGCCGCTGAATCCTCAGCCAGAGTCAAGCTGAAGAGCCAGTACAGTGAACTCTCTGCCCAGACTGCACAGTATGACAGCCGTGAAGAACAGATCCGTCTCCTGCATGAGAGCAACGCACAAGCACTGCTTGTGGTCCGGAACCAGATTAAAGAGATCGATCAGACTGCTGTGGCCAAGCTCACCTCTGCGGTCAGCAGCGTCAAACAGCATTATCAGCCTCTCTTTAATCAATATAGTGCGCTTAATAACCGGATCACCCTGTTGAAGGGACTTAAAGACAAGACACTGAATTCCGTACTGCGTACACAGGCGGAGGCCATGAAAATTGCCGTCCAAATTGCCCGCCAGGACATCCGGGACAAAGAAGCACTGCTAAAGGCTGCCAAAAAGGAGCGCACCCGAAAGATTGCTGCAGCACGCAAAACCTTAGCCGGCATCGACAGCCCCCAGACCACCATCAAGTCCCAAAAAAGCGTGGCGACCGCACTGAAACAGCGGATAACTGCAGATTTCGGCGACTTTAAGTCCGCCATCCGCAAGCAGAATCCGGTTCTTGCCGGACAATCCCTGACTTCGCTCCTTTCCGGATACAAGCAGATTGCCGCCTGTAAACAGAAAATTATCGAGCTGGAACAAAAGGTGGCCGCAGTGATTGCAGCGACAAGAAGGCAAATCGCCACCTGAACTAACCCCGGGGTGTCTTCCGCCTGTCAGTCCGCATATGGTAGGAAAGAGAGAACATCCGTTAATGGGCCTTGAGGAGGCTGGAGCTATGCATATCTGTATTATCGCCCCTGAGCAGTTCCCGGTACCGGGAGACGGATCTGTGGAGATCTGTATTTGGGCCATCGCCAAACAGCTCACCCGGAGACATAACGTAACCATTCTAAGCCGTACAACAGCCCTTCTGCCTGAATCAGAAGAACTGGAACAGGTACGGATCATCCGGCTGGCTTCAGGAACTCCCGCCCGTTACCGGGCTTCCGTGCTTCACTTTCTGGAGGGAGAATCCTTCGATGTGATTCAGGTCGATAATCGTCCGCTGCTGATGGCCGCCGTGAAGCAGCGGCATCCGGAGACCCCGGTGCTGCTGTATCTCCACTCCCTGACCTTTGTACCGGCAGAAGCGGGAATTGCCCGCAGCCTTGCATTTGCCAATACTGTTGCTGTCAACAGCAGGTCATTGCAGATGCGTCTTTCCAGGCGTTTTCCGGGACTGTCAAAAAATCTCCGTGTCGTACCGCTGGGGGCAGACTTATCCCGCTTTGCCCCCGTTGAATTAACGGAGCGCCAGCTTCTGCGCAAAAATTACCGGCTTCCACCGAGGTTTACTGTATTGTTCGTGGGCAGGGTGATTCCGCGCAAAGGAGTGCCGGTGCTGATCCGGGCCATGCGGCATCTTAACAAACACCTGCCCGCTCATCTGATCATCGCAGGCCCGGGCAAACCGTTATATATCCGTAAGCTTAGGAGCCTGGCCAGCCGGCTCGGCGTATCTGTAACCTTCCTTGGCACTATCGCCCACGAACATATACACGGCTTGTATCAGGCTGTTGATTGTTTCGTCTGCCCTTCCCAGCGGCATGAATCCTTCGGACTAGTGAATGTGGAGGCAATGGCCTCAGGCCTGCCGGTCATCGCTTCGAACAATGGCGGTATCCGCGAGATCATCACCTCGGGTCATAACGGCTATCTGGTGGACCGGTACCAGGAAGCATTTGCTTTTGCAAGGCTTATGCTCAGGGTAGGCCGGAACCCCAAACTAGCGGCAAAGATCGGGATGCAGGGCCGCAGCGATGCGCTGCAGACTTTCGAATGGCAGCATACCGCGGCACATTTAGAGGAGCTCTACCGCCTGCTGCTCAAGCCGTAGCTGAGGAGACTGCCTGACAGGCGCTTCTCTGCCCTTGCGACAATGTGTAACAAAGGAATTGTGATCATCTTCGCAGGATATAAGCAGCTGAAGCTATTATACTCATATTGTAAGCGTTGCCAATAACAAACTGTGTTAGTTTATACCGCTATCAAGATGCTGGCAACCCCCTACAACAACTATTCGCTGTAGAAAGGGTGCATCGTTATGTTAATGATCAAAGCTATTGTAAGACCCGAGAAAGCGGATGAGGTCATGGCTGAATTAATGCTGGCCGGCTTCCCCTCCATCAGTAAAATGGATTTGCTGGGCCGCGGCAAACAAAAAGGAATACAAGTTGGAACCAACTACTACAATCAAATCTCCAAAAAGCTGCTGATGATTGTCATCAATGATGATGAGAAAGACGATGTCATCAGCATTATTATGAGAACGGCAAGAACCGGCGAACAAGGCTCCTTCGGTGACGGCAAGATCTTTGTCCTGCCTGTGCTGGAGACCTTCACGATCAGCAACGGTAAAAATCAACTGTAGCCGCTTATCTTCCTAAGTCATATCTCCATATTAAAGAGGCAGCAAAGCGTCGCCCGGACGGAAATCCCGCTCCAGGAAACGTTCTGCTGCCTCTTCCAATTGTCCTTATCCTCAAATCATCTGGATGACTGTCAGCACCAGACCCACGACAAAGCCGCATACGGCGCCGTTGACCCGGATCCACTGCAAATCCTTGCCCACTTTATCCTCCAGCATGTTAACGAGGCTGGCATCGTCCATTTGATCCAGGTTTTCTTTGACCAATACACCAAGCCGGAAATGATTAGCCTCTACGATATTAATCAACGAAGCCCGAATCCGTTCTTCCCAGCCCTGAATCCACTCCGTCTCCCTGCTGACGCGGCGGACCAGCATGGCATACAGCGCGAACAGCCTGCGCCCGCCGGAACTGCGGTCCTCCTCCAGCATCGCAGTTGCCTTGCCCCGGAAAACCTCCAGCTGCTGGTGCAGAAACGCAGCAGCTTCTTCGCCCAGCAGCTCTTTGTGCGCCCAGTCTTTAAGCGCTGCGATCTTCGCTTCGTCATTCACAAGCTGGAATATGGCGACACGGATTTCGCGAATCATTTCTTCCCGGTATGGGCTGTCTGCTTCGCGGAAATCACGGATACCCGACTGCAGCATGCCCTGCAGCATTTCTCCCAGCATGTCAGCATCCATAAAGCCTACAAAGGCCTGAAAGGCCATCCCCTTCAGCCCGCCAAGCTTTACTTCGGCCAGCTTCTCACTGGCGATCTTGCCCAGCATGGCACGCGTCTGTGGACGCCCGCTCCAGCCGGAAATCCCCTCCAGGGCATAATCAAGGGCAGCGGTATCCTTGCCGTCATTCATCAGCCTGGTCGCGATCCGGTCAGCAGCAACGCCAAGCTCAGCATCCCGCAGATAATCTGCGAGGGCCGTTTGAAGATAAGGCACCGCTTGTTCCACCGGAAGGCGCTGCACGAGCGCGCTAAGCTGTCCGAGAATTTCGGTTCTTGCTGTTTTTCTGGACATGAATTTGGCCAGCAGCCCGCTGCCCAGAGAGACAATGCGGACCTTGCGCAGCTTGTTCTCAATGCTTGCCTTGTTCAGCAGTTCATTCTCCATGGCGGAGATCAGCGACTGCACGATTTTGTCCCGGTTCTTGAGCAGCAGTGAGGTATGCGGAATCCGCAGACCCAGCGGGTGGCGGAACAGCGCGGTAACCGCAAAAAAGTCAGCAA